>JAIPFO010000137.1 GCA_021736565.1 Phycisphaerae bacterium
CTTCCCAGCCTTGCTCGTCGATACGCGGCGCCATCCCGGAACAGTTCCGCGGACGAGAAGATCAAAACCCTCGCGGAAAACATCCGGTCTCAAAAGGACCTCCTTGCGGTTCGAGAGATCTACTATCACGCTAAGACTATCCAGGAAGCATTGGCGCAATTGGCCCAACTCAACCTGCGAGCACTGCGACTGGCCATTGAGGACCTTTCCAAAACTTTCCCTGAGACCTATCCCGCCAGGTATCTCAAACGCATGAAGGAAATCGAAGAGACCCTTAACGAGGCCGACGATGAAAAAGTAAAAACAATGGCCACGGAACTGGTCGCGTTTCGCCAGGAAGCGTTACTGGCGAATCCGTTGTTGGATTTTGACAAGCTCTTGCTCGTCAAACGTCATGGCAGCCCGGGCATGCCACAGAACTGGGTGGGCAATTGCTCGAACCGCGGGCCGTTCAACAATGAGATCGCCGTGCTTTCGCCCGTGAGCCCTGACGGCAAACTCACCACGCTCTACCGCCCGAAACCGGGAGCATTTGTAGGCGATGTTGACCTGGAATGGGACGCCGAGAAGATGCTCTTCTCCTCGCAGTTGCCGAACAAACGGTACGAAGTGTTTGAGATCAATGCCGATGGCACAGGGGTTCGCCAGGTATCTCAAACAAAGGATGGCGTTGACAACTACGATGCCTGCTACCTGCCCAGTGGTAAGATCATTTATGACTCGACTTCGATCTTCCAGGGGGTTCCATGTGTCGGTGGCGGCAGCCAGGTGGCCAACCTCCACGTCATGAATCCTGACGGAACCGGCGTTCGCCGTCTCTGTTTTGACCAGGATCACGATTGGTACCCATCGGTCATGAACGACGGCCGTGTGCTCTTTACTCGCTGGGAATACAGCGACACGCCTCACTATTTCACACGAATCGTGATGGCGATGAATCCTGACGGCACCAACCAGCGATCCTACTACGGCAGTAATTCATATTGGCCGAACTCGACCTTTTATGTACGGGCCATTCCGAATCATTCATCTCAGTTCACCGGCATTGTCTCCGGCCACCACGGCGTAGCGAGAGAAGGTGAGCTGATCCTTTTTGACCCGGCGAAGGGACAGCATGAGGCCGACGGCGTGGTCCAGCGAATCCCCGGCTACGGCAAGAAGGTCGAGCCGATCATTCGTGATGCGCTGGTTGACGGATCCTCGCCGCGTTTTCTGCATCCCTACCCGCTGAGCTCGAAGTATTTCCTGGCCTCATGCAACCTTGACGGCAATTGGGGAATCTACCTCGTTGACATATTCGACAACATGCTGCCCATCTGTGTCGAGCCGGGCATTGCCATGCTGGAGCCGGTGCCGTTCCGAAAAACAAAGCGGCCGCCGGTTATCCCAGAACGCGTTGACCTCAGCCGAAAGGATGCGGTTGTATATATGTCCGACATCTACACCGGTGACGGGCTGAAACGCGTTCCTCGCGGCACGGTCAAGAAGTTGCGGCTGTTTGCTTTTGATTATGGCTATCATAATCTGGCCAACCACACCTACATTGGTAATGAAGGGCCGTGGGATGTGCATCGGATCATGGGCACGGTGGATGTCGAATCGGACGGATCGGCTTCGTTCCATGTGCCAGCCAATACGCCGATCGCCCTGCAGCCTCTGGACGAAGAGGGAAAATCACTCCAGCTTATGCGGAGCTGGTTCGTGGCCATGCCCGGCGAGAATCTCTCCTGCGTGGGTTGCCATGAGAACAATAAAAATGCGCCGTCGCCCATGCTAACGAAGGCCTCACGAAAGAGCCCGCAGGAGATTCAACCCTGGTATGGCCCGGCACGCGGATTCAGTTTCCGGCGCGAGGTGCAGCCTGCCCTGGATAAGTACTGCGTGGGTTGCCATAATGGCGCCCCGAACAAGAAAGGACACACGCTGGTTGACCTGCGTGATCATGGCGACAGCGGTTTTAGCCCGGCCTACAACGTCTTGCAGGCGCACGTACGCCGCCCCGGCCCCGAGGGTGACTATCACATGTACCCCCCCACGGAATATGACGCCGACACCAGCCCTTTGATCCAGATGCTCAAAAAAGGGCACCATGGCGTCAAGCCGGATCGGGAGGCCTATGAACGACTCTACACATGGATCGACCTGAATGTTCCCTACTATGGAACCTGGGGTGAATTCCGAAATATCCCTTCCGGCCAGCGCGAACGTCGCGTTGAATTGCGTAAGTTGTATGCGGGCATTAGTGAAGACTATGAGGTCATACCGGAACTGAACAAGAAGGACATCGAGCCGATCGTCCCTGAAGAACCCAAACCGGTCAAGGTTGTTGCCGCCAAAGCGGCCGGCTGGCCGTTTGATGATGCGGAGGCCAAGAATCGCCAGGGATCTGACAGTGTTCAGAAGGTCACCGTTGATATGGAGGGTCAGAAGCTTGACCTGGAAATGGTTCGTATACCGGCCGGTGAATTTGTAATGGGCGATGCTGCGGGCGCCCGTGACGAACAGCCGGTCTGTACCGTGAAGATCGATAAGCCGTTCTGGATCGCCAAACGCGCAGTCTTGAACAAGGAGTATGCGATGTTTGATGCCTCGCATGACAGCGGGTATCTTGACATGCCGGGCAAGGACCAATCCAGACGCGGCAACCCTCTCAATGAACCTGGCCAGCGTGTAATCCGTGTTTCGTGGGAACGGGCGATGGCATTCTGCGATTGGCTCTCAAAGAAGACCGGTAAGAAATTTTCCCTGCCGACCGAAGCCCAGTGGGAATATGCCGCCCGGGCCGGTGCTGCCGCCGACAAGAGCGGCTCAGACGTGTGGGGCGCAAAAGTGACTCAAGGCGGCCCCGAGTGGACCCGGAGTACCTATCAGTTCTATCCGTACATGTCAACCGATGGCCGTGACAAGGGCGAGGCCAGTGGCCGCAAGGTCGTTCGCGGTGCCAGGGGGCTGGCGGTGCCGGGAGATCGAATCGATACCTACCGCCTGAGTTACCAATACTGGCAGCCCGTGTGGGATGTCGGCTTCCGCATTGTCTGTCAAGATGAAGAGGTCAAAGTGGCCGACAGGTAGGGGCAGGGATCAATACTTATCCTGTCGTTAACAAAAACTCATACAAAACTGAAACAGTCCGCCTGGACCGTAATGGAAATGGCGTGCTTGTCAAACGAAAATGGGCCTCCTGAAAAAGGCTATTTTTGACGACGAGCAGCGCCCCACCTGCAACCGCGCCCCCACCATACGTTGATTCTCACGTCAAAGGTTGATCCGTCAGTGGCGGATCAACCTTTACGATGCGAAATATGGGCATCAAAAATACTTATGACGCTGGCGTCTACGTTGGGTGATGTTTTGTTATGACCGCCATAACATCATTAAATGGCACCGCCTCGTAAACGCCAAAGAGGGCATGTTTTCGGAGTTTTGCCTTGGTGGTGGCCGGTGACCCCAGGCCGCAGAGGAAGCGGGTCATCTGGCGGATTGATTTCAGAGGTGTGTAGTGCTCTTCGCGCAGTAACATGAGCTCATCGATGTAGGATTCGTTGGGGATGGTATGATTGGCCGGGGGCATGGGTTCGGCGGGGTGGCCGTCGCAGCGAGTGCAGTGGCCGCAGTTTTCCCGCTTTTCGCCGAAGTAGCTGAGCAGGTGCTGTGTGAGGCAGCCTTCCTGCTGGGCGTAATGGACCATTCGGCCAACGCGTTGGATGTCATTTTCTTCGCGTTTGAGAAATCGCTGGCTGAGTGTTTCGCCCAGTGATTGGATATTTTCGGGGAGTTTTATGATCCGGTAGCCCTGCCGCACCCCGGTGGCCTGTACGATCAGGTCGCCGGTTTCTTCCAGGTGGTTAATCGCCGCGATGATCCGTGAGCGAGGCTGGTTGATCTGCTCGCCGATTTTGTTAGCGTCGAGCGTGAACCATGTGCGCCCTTTTCGAGAATGGCTGAAGATTTTCCTGATAAATCCAGCCCTTTCCTCATCGAAACGGGCGAGTATCTCCTGGGAAGATTTTTTGGGTTGGAATTTGAATTCAGTGTAAAATGGGCCGGTTGACCGGATGATCCCTTCGAGTTCCAGGTAGGTCAGCAGGGTCTGGACGACCAGGATTCGCATGTCATACTGACTGGAGAGTTCGTAGGCGGAGATGTCGAATTCTTCGCCGAGGCTGAGGACTTTTTTGATCATCAGCTTGACAGATTCAGCATCGGGAGTATCGCCGTGTGAGAAGTTTTGCAGGGTGACAATATCGTCAGCACAGGCAAACAGCTCGCAGTGAGATTCTTTGCCATCCCGCCCCGCACGGCCGATTTCCTGCATATAGCTTTCCATGCTCTTTGAGACGTTATAATGGTACACCGCCCGGATATTGGACTTATCAACCCCCATGCCAAAGGCGATGGTCGCTACGATAACGATGTCGTCAGAGGCCATGAACGCTTCCTGGATTTCATGACGCTGCTGGCTGTCCATGCCGGCATGGTAGGCCCGGGCATTAAAGCCGGTACTGCTCAGATAATAGGCGATCTGCTCGGCGGTTTTCTGCAGGGTCACATAGACGATCGTTGGGGCCCTGTCCTGCTCGTTCAGGCGTTTAATGAGTATTTCGATACGGGACCGGGGCGTACAGGGCGTCACCGCCAACTTCAAATTCGGCCGGTAAAAGCCGGTATGGACAACATCCTCTTTGGCGATACTGAACTGCCGGGCCACATCATCGGCCACCTCCGGGGTGGCGGTAGCGGTGAGTGCCAGGATACGCTCAACCTTTAATTCACGGGCCAGCCGGGCGATTTTAAGGTAATCCGGCCGAAAATTATGCCCCCATTCACTAATACAATGGGCCTCGTCAATGGCCATCAAAGAAATCTTATGACGGCCAAGGGTATTGAGGAAGCGTTCGTTGTTCAGTCGCTCAGGTGAAACGTACAAAAGCTTAAGCTGTTTTTTATTGAGCTTTTCATAAACCTTCGTCATATCAGCAATTTCCATACTGGAATCCAGCCGCGCCGCCGGCACATCATGCGACTGAAGAAAATCGATCTGATCCTTCATCAAAGCGATCAGCGGGGAAATGACGACGGTGAGGCCATCGAACATGAGTGCGGGGAGTTGATAGCAGAGGCTTTTACCACCGCCGGTGGGGAAGATGGTGAGGACCGAGCGGCCATCAAGCAACCGGTCAATGGCTTGCTGCTGGCCGGGACGGAACTGGTCGAAGCCGAAATATTTGGATAGGGTTTGTTGGGCGTTGGTTAGGTTGTTTTGTGTCATATTTATTATTCTGTTATCATTAGGATTCTTGACATGTTCAATAGTAAAATAGTCTAATATTACAATTCACGTGTTGAAATATTAGCCAATACGATTAAGCTGTACCCGCTAATGCCTGCTGAATGACTTCGCTCAATAAAAAACCGATCATAAGTGCAATTAAGTTATATATGCTATACCCTATTAAAAACTTTCGCCTGTTAAATGACTTAATTGATGATAAAATAACAATAGGTATTAAAACATTAACCAGAGTAACTATCATCGGAATTAAAAAAATAAACAGATGCTCTCGGCCATTTTCCCTATATGCGGTCATCAGGTGCATTAAGGCATCTTCCCTAAAAAGTTGATTTACATCTCCAAGCCAAAGATAGAGACAGAAATTTGCATAAAGCAGTATTGGAAACCAAACTACAATTAGCCCAATTATTATTTTATGTTTTTTATCTAAAACAAATAATTCTTCTCTATCATCCACAAGTCAATCCTTTAATTATTTGGAATCACTCATTCATCTACTTTGAGTTGTGCTATAATGACCCATCATATTTACCATCCGCTTTACCATCACTTGCATCAACCTGATCAACCATTGCGGTGAGTTCCTGTGCGGTAATGATGTCTTTTGCTCTTAGCAGCCTGACCAGGGAGGCCAGGTAGAGTTTGAGTTCTCCGTTTTCGTTTATCAGGGTGTGGATTTTTTGGTCCTGGTCCATATCTTTGTGAAATGAACTTTCTACTTCTCTTTTAATACTCGAAATATCTCGTTCGGTATCTTCAATGTCCAGCCGATTACCAATATCGCCTAAAAATAATGTTCTGCCCCAGCCCATAGTTTGGTCCTTTCTGATTGAATAATGCTGTTTTTTCGCGTCTAAACGCACTCCGAAATATTTATAATTCTATCTCATGATATGCGGCTGATCAAACTATATCTTTTGAGATAATCAGATTTCATCGCTTGCATCTTAAAGAAATATCTGTCTGGCTTATGCTAACGACGCTTGCCTTTTGATTCCAGGTAAATATCCATACTGCAATTGTCGCAGCGGAATTCTAACCGAAAATGATGACCTTCCTGGTCAACAAGAATTAATGGTTCCGCGACACCATCTTTTTTATGCTTCGTACATAAATCAAGCTGCCCTCGAATGCAATATTTTGTCCTGGCAACCTGTTTTCCAACAAAATCCAGTCCCTCTTCACCGGCCCGGGCGATGTCATCAACGCCATGCCGCTGATAAAACATGCGTGCCTTATCGTTAAAAACATTACCTGTATAGCCAAGGCGCTGTTGAGGATAAGGCGCCTTATTTTTTTTGATGCTGTTTTTTGGAATACGTCGATTCGTTAAACGACTCTCAAGCATCGCCTTTACAAGGTCGCGTTTGAGATTGTTCAAAACAGATACCGGGAAGAAATAAATTTCAGCCAGGTCGATTTCGATTTGGTTACAGTAAAATATCGTATTGCCTAATTTGTTTAATTGCGTTGAAATGTTCTGGCGTGCCATTTCCAGCTTTTTCGCCGGCTCTTTTTTATGGTTTATTTTTACGGTCGCACAATTGCCGTCTTCATCTGTCCCTGCCAGGGCAACCCCCTCAGCCGTCTCGTAAAATTTCATACGAAGGCTGATTTTGCGGTCCGCGGGTATTTTTCCAATACGCTGATCAAATGCATGGTCATGGTTTCTGTAAATCAATCGGCCGGCCACAAGGCCTTTTATCTTCTGCGGAAATATTTTTTTACCTTCGACTTGATTCAAAACGGTACCCTGTAAATTATGATCATTATCAAAAAAACATATTCCATCGGCATTGTGCAATTCGAGATCACTTTCAACCTCAAAATAATCAGAGGTCACTTTACCAACCTTGCCGATCATTTCGCCAATCGATTTGGGCGTGTCTATAGATCCCATTTTATCGTATCGGCCCTTGATGCCGTAATCAGTAAATCCACGGTTGAAGGTTTTTGAAGGATTAGGCACAAAATCTATATCAGCTAAGCCGGATGAACTTTTTTGTAATTTTTTTTCAGGTAGAATTGAATCAAGAAGATTTCGGTAGTAAGCGGTAAGATTGGCAACATAGACAGGATTTTTTAGCCGACCTTCGATTTTAAAAGAGGTAATCCCCGCATCAAGCAGCTCGCTTATGGTACCGGATAGATTCAAATCTTTAAGCGAAAGCAGGTAACGGTCTTTACATATCGTTTTGCCGCTATTGTCTTTGAGGCTGTAGAGTTTACGGCAAGGCTGGGCACACTCACCCCGGTTGCCGCTGCGTCCTCCCATTGCATAACTCATATAACATTGCCCGCTTTCTGCGACACACAAAGCGCCCTGGACAAAACATTCCAGCTCAATGGATGTCTGCCGGCGAATCTGATGAATTTGCTCCAGCGTAAGTTCTCGCGGAAGAATCACACGAGAAAAACCAACCTCTTCGAGAAATTTCACCTTCTCTGCCGTATCGGTGTGCATCTGGGTACTGGCAATGATCGCCAAAGGCGGCAAATCCAACTCCAGAAGCCCCACATCCTGAATGATCAAACCATCGATACCGCTCTGATATAAACGGCCAATGATCTTCTCTGCCTCAATGAGTTCATGGTCATTCAAAATAGTATTGAGTGCTGCATAGACTTTGACGTAATACGGATGGGCAAAATCAATCAGCTTTTTAATATCCTCAAGGGTATTACCCGCATCTTGTCGGGCGCCAAAACGTGCCGCCCCGATGTAAACCGCATCGGCACCACATTTAATCGCGGCAATACCCGTTTGCGCATCTTTAGCTGGAGCTAAAAGTTCGATTTTCTGTACTGCTTCTGTCATTACTAATCCTACCCCCCCCCACGTGCCGGATCCCAATAACCAGGGCGCACGCTCCAAACACATTGCCAAGAAAACCTTGCCATTTTTCACAAGATTTCACTGACAAGAGACGAAATAAGACGCCCGCGTCATATCCCGATAGATCGGGATCTGAAGCTCGTTTCCCGCATCTTAAAGGGCGTTTTAGAGTCAAAAAATGACTTTTCACGTGGAAATCTAATAATCTCTTTCTGTTTGGATAATGCTATCTTTTGATGGTTGCGTTAAAAGTCAATTTTGACGCGTAAAAACATCGATGAGAACCAGGATCATGGTGTCTAAATACATATGACACTGGCGTCTATAATACATTTTAGTATTCTATTCTCATGGGATTAGCTCTTTAACATAGCTGCTGGTCCAGATTTCACTTCCCATGCCATTCGCTTTCAGTTTAACATTTATTTTAGTGGATGATTTAACCACCCCGATGCCTGGAACGGCCCAATAGGTAATGTCCTGATGGAGGGTGTGTGTGAAGTTGTATGCCTTTTCGCCATACGCCGTCAAATCCAGAACGCCGTCCCCTTTGATTCCAAACGACCATTCAATCTTAAACGCTTCATAACTAACGTCATTAGCCTTGACGGTTTCAATACCAACGATCTCACATTCACTTTCCAGGGTACCATCGAAATCAAAATCCATACCATACAACCGGTGATGACCATATCCTGTTGAAGAAGATTTCACTTTGTTCTTTAACGTCAACTCGGCCGGCATTAACACACCACTGTAATTCAAGTCAAAACTC
>JAIPFO010000138.1 GCA_021736565.1 Phycisphaerae bacterium
GCGTTTGCCGACTTTTTTATTTGTTAGTACATAAACCCAATACATAGACCACTCCACAAAAAAAGCCTCGTAAGTTTTTATTTTACAAGGCTTTATAAAACTCCTCGAGCTGGACTCGAACCAGCAACCTAGCGGTTAACAGCCGCTCGCTCTACCAATTGAGCTATCGAGGAATCATTGGTATTTTCAGACTGAATTCATGAAAACAGTCTGAAATGTTTTATGAAGCGGGTATTATAGCAATTATTACGATGGTGTCAAGGTCTCTTGGTTATTTTTTAAAATAATCATAAAGTACTGTCAATAATAGGCTTGTGAATATTTATGGTATTGAATAGTCTGAAAGAGTCTGTTTTTTTGAGTTTTTTGGTTTATGGGGCGATAAAAATACTTTTTTTTATGGACAAATAGATTATTCACGGTACTATAGATTATATTAAATAAATTGTTTTTATTGGCCAGACTGATTTGAATAAAAAGTTGAGGTCGATCATGGTTTTTTGTGAACCCTTTCGATTTTTGGCCCCGAAAGTTAAAGCCTGGGTCATCAGCCCTATTACAAGTGGAGACATCTTGGGCATGAATATTTATGTTGGAAATTTGAGTTATGGTGTTACGGAGTCTGAATTAACGGAATTATTTAGTGAATTCGGTTCCGTCACAACCGCAAGGGTGATCACGGACCGGGCGACCGGTCGGAGTAAGGGATTTGGTTTCGTTGAGATGGATTCATCCGAAGACGGCCAAAAGGCAATTGATGAATTGAACGAAAAAGAAGTTGACGGCAGAGCACTTAAAGTCAACGAAGCGCGCCCCCGCGAAGAACGCAGTGAAGGCGGCGGTGGAAGAGGCGGATTTCGCAGTTTCTAAGGCACTGCGAGTCTCCCCATAATGCGATACATGATCGTGACGTCAACAAACTTCATGAATGAGTAGGGACACGAGTTAAAGGTCAGGCCCCGTGTGCCGGTTCCGGTTTTTCTGGAATTAGCGAGGGGGCGTGTATGGACTTTTCCGTGGGCCAACCGTCGAATGCTGCCCGTCAGGCCGTTTTTGACGTTAGAGGCATGGTATTTGTATAAGAATCAAGTCGGGTTCCTCAGTGGGGGTCCGGCTTTTTTTTATGACCGACGGTATGGGAGGCCCAGTCGCTTTATGACATAATCTCTTTCCATGAATAGACTTACGAAATAAATTCAGAAGGCGATACTGTCGTATGCGGGCTGTTTATTCAAATCGGTATTTTATCGTCAGAGCCTGTATTTGACAATTTACAGGATTGTCATACAATGGGGCCATGACAGAACAAGACGATAAGCGAGCCGACTCATGCCATACATCGCCACCCCGGCGGGTCACGGGCGGTTATCGTTTGGTAGCGGCTCTGCTAGCGGTGGTCTGTGCGGGGGTCTTGGCGGTGGCGGCGAAGGTTTCGCCGAATGTTTCAGGGATGGGGACGCATCGGCAATTGAACCTGCCGGCCTGTGGCTTTTTGGAACGGACGGGGTACCCTTGTATCACTTGTGGTATGACCACGTCGTTTAGTTATATGGTCCGGGGGCAGTTCTTCCGTGGTTTTACCACGCAGCCGGCGGGGGCCCTGGGGGCCCTGTTATGCGGGGCAACGTTATTCGTGGGCGGTTATACCGCACTATCCGGGAAGCGAGTGGGCAAACTAATGGACTTTATGAACTTCCACGCCGTTGGCCTTCTGGTCACAGGGGGGCTGATGGTGTTGGCCGCCTGGGGGTGGCTGTGTCTGTTGGTGCGATTTGGAATGAAAAATTAATTGTGACGCGGGCGTTCAGACGAGTCAAGGAACTGAAACGGGCAAACGGCCCCCGTCCCTGATCTGAAAAAACTGGAAACTTAACAGGAGATCCTTATGATCTTACGAAAAATAGTGGCGATAGTGATGCTGGGTTCTTTTTTGGGCGGGTGTAACCTTTTAGAGTTACCGGTCTATGCGTTGTTCGGCCAATCGTATAAAAAAGTCAAGGCTGAATATACCGGGCTGAAGGGAAAGAAGGTTGCGATCATTATCGCCATGGGGCCATTGATCAATTATGATTACCCGGACGCCCGGCTAAATGTGGCCCTGGCGGTGGGCGATCTGATCAAAAAGAATGTCGACGATGTTACACTTATCGACCAAAACCAGATCGAAAACTACCAGAACCGCTACCTGGACTGGCTGAGCATGCCCATGTCGGAACTTGGAACACACTTTAAGGCGGACCGGGTTTTGTATATTGACCTGTATGAATATACCATGCATGATGAAAGCAGTGTGAACTTATTGCGTGGCCGGTTGAACGGATCACTGTATATTTATGACATGGAGAGCCGTCAACAGGACAGAGCGGTTTATAATGGCGATGTAAAAACACAATATCCCAAAGATCACCCCGAACCCCTCAGTGAAAAAGCCCTTCATAAAATTCGATTTAATTCCATAGTTTTGTTTGCCGATGGCGTCGCCAAAAAGTTTTATAACCATGAGATCAAGCTCTAGGGTGGGATTAAAACTATACATTTTTATAAAAAGTCAGCGTCAAGAATGGAACCTCATGAACGCCAGAATTCGTACACAACTTATTTCGTTAATACCATTGATCCCCACGTCCCAAAAGGCTCTTCGTGTTTCACGCCGGTCTTTACGGTGTGGGAAACGCACATTGATAATGCTGATAACGCTGGCGGCGGCCTTGGTGGCCTGCAGCGGTTGCGGCCCGATTTACGGGATATTTATTGGCCCGTTGATCCCTGAGCCCACCGTCCCGGCCGAATATGACATGGCGGGCCAAAATGTATTGATCTGGATCGACGATTCCGGCCTGACCAAACATGCGCCCACCTTACGGCGGGAATTAACCCTGCAGATCAGTCGTGAGCTCCAGGCACGCAAAGCGGTTGGCAGTACGGTCGATTATGACCAGGTCGTTCGGTTCAGGCAGACCCAATCGAACCTGGCGGGCCTGACCACACAGCAGCTGGGCGAAATGAATCAGGCCGATGCCGTATTATATATCCTGGTCAACACCCTCAACATGCAGCATGAAGCGGGCGAGGGCTATTATGATACGCGAATGACCGGCTATAGTAAAGTGGTGGCCTCGGCCAGCGGCCAACGCGTCTGGCCGTCGGGGCAGACCTATAAACCCTTTGAAACCACCCAGAAGTTCAGCACCGGCAGCGGCCCGGAATACGAAAGAGGGTTATTAAAGAAACTCTGCAAGGATGTCTCTGTTCGCATTGTTTTACCTTTTTATGAACATCCAGAAGTTGAATAAGTTTTCGGCGTCAAAAGGGATTTTACAAATTTCAAATCGCCCCTTAAGATGCGGAAAAGGGCCCCCTGAAATACTGATGACGCTGGCGTCAAATAAGTTTTCGGCGTCAAATTAATATGAATAAATCACTAATAGTTTTAAATGAACATACCGACCATTTATGGCGACGATACCTCTTGCGAGTCTTTCATGACAGTCTCTTTGTAGACCTCTCGGAGATGGCCGGGCAAGGGGGGGTTCCCTATCATAATGACATCGCGGGATGGCGGCAGTGGCTTCAGGAGCACCAGGTGACCCAGGTCATTTGCCTGGACCCCACCCCGCGGTCGCAAATGATTATCTCAGCGGGAATTCTCAATGATGTTTTTCTGATTATATATCTCACCCGGTGCGTGAGTAAAAAGTGCTACGATGGTTTACGGATCGTCGATCGATGGGTCGATCAATACCGGTGTGCCGGGCCCTCTATCGGCAGGCAATTGCGTCAGTTCGGCCTCAATCCAGAGAAGGTCACGGTTGATATTCCCAACGTTGAAATGATCCAAATAGACGCGGACCGGCGAAATGAACTACGAAAAGGGATTGGCGATGATGGCCCGGTACTGCTGGCATTACCGCGACCGGATGATAAGAAGCCCTTGTACCATGTCGTCTGGACCGCGGCGATCTTGAAACATATTTATCACAACTTACGACTGGTTGTCGCCGGTCAATATAACGCGGAACAGAAGCAGGTCATTTCTAACTGGCAGCGAGACCTGCTCGCCGAGGCAATGATCCACCTGGACGACCAAAGTGACTTCGATGCCCTGGCCGCGGCATCGGATATCATCGTGGCAGGCGACGGCAGATCCGGCGATGTGATAAGAATGCGCCACGCCCGAAAGTCTGGCAGACATATTGTGGCACCCGCGGCCGGTTGGAAGGACGATCTACAAGGCTGCCCCCATGCAACGATCGTCCCCAAAGGCAAGCCGCGTGAAATGGCCAGTGCGATCTTATCGCTACTGGAGAAGGCGTAAGCCCGGAGACCCTTTAACCGCCCGATGCCAGGTGATCTGCTCCAGGAAGAGAGACGGCAACAGGCGGCCGGCGGGATCAATTTTCTTTAGAGTCCTGCCCTGAATATCCCTTAAACGATAACGGCCCTGTTCTACTGATACGATGTTGCGAGATCTATATGGATTTCTAGATATACAGTGTCCCTGATATAAGAAGAAACACGAATGCGAAATAGACGACAATCACAGCGGTATTTTACTCGTTTTGGACTGGTTGGCTGTGCCCTGGTCGCTTTAATGCTTATGAATGTGGGGTGCATCCATTGGCCCGATGCTCCCTTCATGGAACGCGTTGATAAGTTGTCCGTGGAAAACCACGCAGCCCTCGTCTCTGCTTTTCCAAAGGTAACATTGCCCACCGCGGTATATCGTCTAAATATGGAAAACAGATGGGGCGGATACGATATTGTATCCACACAGTTTCTGTTCCTGAGCGAGGATGGGCAGCTCTACCATGGAGCGATCAATGGTGGCAGAAAACTCACCTGCCTCGAAGCGGTGTATGCCAACACGCTGCCCGAGAATTTGGCGGTGAAGCTCATCCAGGGACCGAACGCCCCGCTGCCTAATGCCGTTCTTCCCATCTTGCCTTGGTCTTTCATCGATAACAGCCGTCGAATATATCAGTTCGAATTCAGTCTGGAAGGACGCGATGGGCTTTGCACCACCGATTCCGATGGCTCTTTTTATCAAGTGTATTTCTTCATGTCCGCCTCCCAATAGAAGGATGGGAAACATGGGCGGGGAAGGTCACGGGGGTTACTGGTCGGACGGTGGAGGCGATATTTATTCGGCGGGCCAGGTGTCGGTCATGCCCTGGGGGCGGCATATTCTCAAAACTACAAGAAATCACTTGAAATTGTTGAAGAAATGACTACAATTAAGGTGTCTTTGCTAAAAGGAAATGTCTGCCTTGGGCAAGAATAAGGTCAGAAAGAACTTATGGCTGTCGAGTATGTTAAGAGACACCGATCAATGGGCAGGACACATACAAATAGATAATAAGAATTGATATACCGTTAGCGATTCTCGTTTTCTCAGGGAGTAATATATGGTAAGTAAGTTCACCTGGTTCCGTGGTTTTAAGTTGAGGATAGACGTTTATCTGCCGTTAATTATTATTCTAGTGTTTTTTTCATCAGGGGGGTGTGATAATCCTTCGGCAAAAGAACGCCAGTCCAAACGTTTAACGGCAGAGAAAATAGGCGTTATCTGGCATGAAAAATCGGTTCTGGCGAAAGAAGCAGATCCGAATTCCGGGGGGATGCTTACCCTGGAGCGAGCCATCCGGCAGGCCCTGTCGGCCAGCCCGGCCCTCTCGCAGGTGCGATACCGGATCGAGGCTGCCGGCCAGCAGGTTTTACAGGCCGAAGCGGCGTTTTATCCCCGGCTGGTGCTCTCTCAGGATTTCAACGCGACGGATAATCCCGTTTATGGCATGATGCACATTATTAATCAACGCCGTCTGCAAGGCGGTACCAACTTTAACTCACCTGGCTGGCAACACAATTATGGTACACTGCTTAAGACGGATGTGACATTGTTTGATGCCGGAACGCGGTCGTACGGGCGTGATGCGGCATTGAGTCAGCGTCGGGCACAGGAATCAGAACTTCAAGTTGCCCGCAATCAGCTTGTCGGTTCGGTGATAGGCACCTATTACCGCTGGCTGCAAGCCATGGGTTTTACCGAGGTGGCCGAACGTGCCCTGGCTCAGGCGAACACCAATGAAAAGCTGGGTCAGGCCCGCGTTGAGGCCCAGAGAGCGCTGCCGAGCGAGTTACTGCGGCTTAAGAGCCGTACGGCACAGTCTCAAAGTAACCTTGTGAGTGCCAAAATGAGCACCCGCAGATTTCAGGCCGCCCTGGAGCGACTGCTGGCCCGGAACATAGGCGGGGATGAAACCCCCGATTTCAAGACGTTTGCCAGACCTCCGGCCGAGTCTCCCGTAGATGCCAACAGTCTTACGAAGCGGGCACTGGAAAATCGTCCGGAAATTCAGGCGATTCTGTATTTGGTGCAAGGTGCCCAGAACCGGGTCAAATCGGTTAAAGGATCGTCGTGGCCGACGGTCAGCGCCTTTGCGCAATATGAACTGGATTCGGAGCGGGTGCGGCGATTTGATGACAGTTGGATGTTTGGGGCTCAGGCCAGCTGGCCCTTGTTTGAAGGGGGCCTGACCCGTGCGCGGGTGCGAGAGGCCCAGGCGAAGTTTCAGGAAATTCAGGCCCGCGGGGTTGAGCTGACTTTGGACATCGCCCTTGAAGTTCAGCAGGCCTGCCTGGGGCTGGAAGAAGCGAAACAGAAGGTCATTGTGAGCGAAGAGCAGAAGAAGTGGTCCGAAAAGGCCCTGGCAGAAACCCAGCGGCACTATCAGCAGGAAATTGTCACCGTTGAAGCGATCCTTCAAGCCCAGTTGGAATGGAATCAGGCCGAGACAGGCTATACTGCCGCTATTTTTGATTACAGGATCGCCCAGGCGTTACTGCGGCAAGCCATCGGTGGCTACGCCGACTGGATTGAATTGAATCATCCATAATTAATCACATGGACGCCAGCGTTGGCACTGTTTTTGAAGCTGGTTTTTTCTAAAAAATCGACTGTTGTCGAGGGTGGCAACATAACCAATATAAGTTTCCGAGGTAACTGATATGAAAAAGATCATTTGGAAAATAGTGGCGGGCATAGGCGTTTTGATGTTTTTGGTGATCATGATGCTCTGGCTATCGGGCACCTTCCGGCACAAGATAAAGCCGGGGGCGATCGTGGCGAAACCCCAGCCAGCCGCGTCAAAGACCGTTGCGGTGAAACGAAAGGTCTTTCCCCTGATCACCGAGCAGGTCGGTACGATTCGCAGCAAGACCGAAGCCACTGTTTCCAGCCGAATCATGGCCCAAATTGTGGAGATATCTGTTTCAGAGGGTGATAAGGTTCTTTTAGGCGAAAACGGGGAGGCCTCCACGGTGCTTATCCGGCTGGATGATCGAGACATTCAGGCCCGTCTGCGTCAAAGTATTTCGCAGGTCCAAATGATAGAAAGCGGTATTCGTGCTGCCGAGAGTCAGGTGCGATCGGCCCAGGCTCACCTTCGAGCGGCACAAGCGAGGGCTCGTCAGGTTCTTTCCGATTACACGCGTTATTCGGATTTGTATGCGAATCAGGCCGCCACCGGTCAACAGCTTGATGAGGCCAGGGCCCAGAAGGAAATAGCCCAGGCCCAGGAGGAAGCGTCCGGAATATCTCTGGAGACGGCCCGTTTGGAAATCGTACGTCTGGAGGCTCAGAAACAGCAAAGCCAGCAGGCGTTAGAAGAGGCCCGGGTCATGTTGAGCTACACCATGATCACGGCCCCCATCTCGGGACAGGTTACCCAGAAAATGGTCGATGTGGGTGATATGGTTGCTCCGGGTGTGCCGCTGATGCTTGTGGAAAGCTCCTCTCAGCCGGAACTCAACGCGGTGATATCCGAATCGCTTATACAGCATCTGCACGTGGGAATGGCGGTGCCTGTGAAGCTGGAGGCGTTAGGCCTTTCATTCGATGGCGTGCTCCGGCAGATCATTCCCCGGGCTGACCCTGTTACGCGGACGGTTATGGTGAAGGTTGCATTGACTGGCCATCCGGGGCTTCTCAGCGGTCTTTTTGGCAGGTTAATGATCCCCGTAGGTGACTATGAAGCGTTGGTGATCCCTCAGGCGGTTCTGGAGAAAGTCGGCCAGCTTGATCTTGTG
Organism: Phycisphaerae bacterium; assembly: GCA_021736565.1. Lineage (GTDB taxonomy): Bacteria > Planctomycetota > Phycisphaerae > Sedimentisphaerales > SM23-30 > JAIPFO01. Next base: position 8,086 of record JAIPFO010000138.1, read on the forward strand.
CAGGTTGTAGATGCCCAGGGGTATCCTCGGCGTCGATTTGTTACGCTGGGCAAGACGCACGAGGCCGACGTGGAGGTACTCTCCGGACTTCAGGAAGGGGAGGCGGTCGTTATCCGATGAATGCATTAACCACACCCCATCACTGGATGAATCGGATCGTTGAAACTTTCCTGAAGGGAAGTTTTTCGGGCCTGCTCATTCTCATCAGTTTAATCGCCGGTATCTTTGCCCTGTGGGCCACCCCGCGCGAGGAAGACCCTCAAATTGTGATCCCGGTCGCCGATATATTTATTTCCATGCCCGGCGCCACCGCCAAGGAAGTAGAGCGTCAGGTCGCGACCCGACTGGAGAAGCTGCTCTATCAAATAGACGGCGTGGAGTATGTTTATTCGACCAGTTATCCCTCGCAGGCTGTCGTTACGGTCCGATTTTATGTCGGCCAGGACCGTGAGAAAAGCTGGGTGAAACTACACAATAAAATCAGCGCCAATATCGACCAGGTTCCCCCCGGGGTCTCAGGCTGGGTGATCAAACCGGTTGAAGTCGATGATGTACCCATCGTAAACCTGACCCTCTTTAGCGGGCGTTGCAGTGATTATGAACTGCGCCGGATGGCCGAAGAGCTGGAGATTCGCCTTCAGGGTGTCGATGACGCCGGACGCACGTATGTGGTGGGGGGGCGGCCGCGTCAGATTTCGGTCTGGCTCTCGTCTCAAAAGATGGCGGCTCACAACGTCGCGTTACAGG
>JAIPFO010000139.1 GCA_021736565.1 Phycisphaerae bacterium
TTTTGACGTGGACATCTTATTTGGGTGGTCAACTTTTGAAACAAAACATTCGCAAGGAATAAGGGTGTTCAAGGGTTCGAAAGATGGGTCAAAAAAGATGTGATTAAAAAACAATACCCCCGGGTAGCGGTTACCCGGGGGCATTTTATGAAAACCGCTTGTGGTCAGTCAGGATTAATTGGCCCCATTAAAGGCCTTTCCCTCTAGCCAGAAGCGGGAGAAAATCCGGAAGTCGTCCAGGTCACAATCACAATCATTATCCAGGTCGGCGGGTATATCACAGAGGGGGTCGCAGGCGTCCCCGATCCCGTTGCCGTTACTGTCCTTCTGGTCGGGATTGAATATTTCTGGACAGTTGTCGCATGCGTCGCCGACGCGGTCTCCGTCCATATCCGGCTGATACCCGGTGGTTTCATCGGGTGGATTAAACGTTTCGGGACAGTTGTCGTCCACATCCGGGACGCCATCCTTGTCGGAGTCGGTCTGATCGACGATGACTTCCATTTCGCCGATCCGTTCCCCGGTTTTGAAATCCCAGGCCTTGACCATGAATGGGGGTGAGACTTGTTGGCCGGGGGGCAGGTCTTGAGGTGGGGTGATCTTCAAGTGGCCCCAGGAGGCGCACTGTTGATTATCGACGAAGGCGATCCATTCATTCTCACCGATCTGCTCGGCATTCTCCAGGAGCAATCCGGCAGGCCAGAGTTCGGGCAGCTCGTTCTCCAGTCGGAGGCCAATTTCCTTGATGCCCTGTTCGTTGTGGCCGAGTCGGAATGGGAATAATATATCGCCGTTGAAATTCATCGGGGCCGGCGGGCTGCAACTGTAGCTGGCGGTAACGCCGATAATATTCACGTTACGGTTTTTCTCATTGTTACCGGCATTGTTGTCACAGGCGGCACTGACAATACCCCAGAAACAGCTGTGTTTACTGAGCGGTAAGTTGTCTGAGACGCCTGGGGTCCAGGTGCGGCTGAACGAGCGTGTTGCATTCACCCCCAGTGGCCCAGCGGTGTTGGCCGTTGGGCTGCTGCCAATGGGATATCGCAGGGCCGGCTGGCTGGGGCCGAAATACCATCGTTCCCAGTCGACGGTGAAGTCGGTCACTGGAACCGTACCGACGTTTTTAACGGTAACGGTAATGGTTGTCGCCTGATAGCACTGTACGGTGGCAGGGGAGTAGGTGACGGAAATGACACTCAGGTCACATGCCGGCGGTGGGGTTGGGAAGATGGGTCCCAGATCCATCAGGCCGGCGCCCCAGACGGCATCCCATCCGGCGGGGCCCTTGTCCTGGGCGTTATCCATGAGCAGTTTCTTAACTGCCGGCGGGGTCATGGCCGGATTCATTTGGAGGACCAGGGCCGCTCCCCCGGCAACCATTGGGCTGGCCGCCGAGGTGCCGCCGAAGTCGCGATAGCCGGTGTTGGTATTGAGGTTGGGCGCCCGTATCGCATTTACCGTGGTGTTGAATACACACCCTGTCGGGCATGCCCGCACGCACTGATTGCCATAGGCGGTGATGTCGGGCTTGGGTGTCATGCCGCTGCCCGGTCCGGTGCCGGAATAGTTGGCGATGACATCATCAGCCCGCGGTACGGTGCCTCTGTGTGTAGCGGCGGCAACGGTAATGGCCCGGGAGGTAACCGCGATCGACCCGAGTCCGGTTCCTGCGCAGGTGTTTTGATTGCCGGCAGAGACGCAGGTCACCACGCCGCTGGCGACCAGGGCTTCGATCGAATAGGTCAGGGCGTCACCCGAGGAGGGGGAGTAGCTTCCAAAGGAGATATTTGCTACCCGTACTGGTGGGACCACACTGTTGTGATTCCAGGTCAGCCAGTCAACCACCTGCTGGATGTTTGACGAGGCGGTACTACCGCCGGAGCCGGGCGGGGTAATTCGGCAGTCAAAGAGATTGGCATTCCAGGCCACGCCACGGTTGTTGGGGATCCCGCCGCCGCGTCCGAGTGCACAACCGGCCACCGCGGTGCCGTGACCCTGCTGGTCATCGGGATTCCCAAAAGCCAGGTTACTGGAGCCGTCGATATACAGCCCCGCGACGCCCGGTGCGGACATACCGGCTGGAAGATGGTTATGGGTGGTGCCCGGTCCACCGGGATCGTCAACCCCGGTATCGAGAATGGCGATCGTTATACCGGTACCATCATACCCCTGATCTTCAGCGGTGTTTGGGCTATAGGCGGCCGAGGCATGTGCCTTGAGTGCCTGGCCTGAAACGAACATATGGGGTTCGATCACCCGGTCCAGGTGGATATATCCGATATCTTCGGGTGCCAGGGCCGCTATGCAAACAATATCCTGGACCCTGATGCCCTTGACGACCATACTGGCCAAGACGGTCGACTCGTAACCCACCCTGCCGCCGAAAATTTCGACGGTTTGTCGGATCTGTTCTACCAGGTCCGCCTTACGGCAATCGTTCAGGAAGCAGATGAATACATCGACCTGTTTGGCGGGGTCATTTTTCAGTATTTCATCCAGCGCGTCCTCGATTCTGTTTGCATTTTTATCGTCCAGATACCTCTGTGTGTTGTACCACTGCTGGGGGCTGTAGAGGGCCATCGCCGAAGTGGTGAAGATTAGTGTTAATAAAAACGCGACTAAAAATAGCGCGCACAACTCCTGTCTTCTGCCTTGTGAGAACATTTTAAATTCCTTTCACATGGTTAGAAAAATATGTTGACTGTGAACGCACATAGAATAATTTATTGAGCGAGATCTCGCCATATTAAATCTATAGGCAGTCAGTTGGTCAAAGTCAATGGATGGGATAAATAATCCAAAAAAAGATGCAACGATGGCGTCACTCGCATCGCACGTTTGGGCAGGATGGGGTTGGATTGAAAAGATTTCTTTGTGGTTGAATTCGAATGTATGATTGGCGAAAAAGAAAGTAGCGAACGGCGATGCTTTATCCGTTCAGATTTCGGTTGAAGTTCCCGGGTGGGCAACGGGTTTTTCAGGGCGCAGGGATGAATTGAAAACGCATGCCCCAGGCTTGCCGGCTCCCTGGGGAAAAGCCCACTTCTCGATCTGGCACATCAGGGCAGACCTATCGACCTCCGTGATCCTGTAAACGCTATAGAACTGATCCGGCCTGGCGACTCCACGCTTATGACATTATGAAAGAATTTCAGGATTTTATGTAACCTTTTCGGGTGGGTTGGGGTATAGTGTTTTAGTGAGTCTGCCTGGTGCGTAAAAGTGACGCCAGCGTCATAAGTATTTTTGAAGCCTGTTTCCCGCATCTTAAAGACCGATATATCGCTCCAGAATTGACTTTTGACGTGGACATCAAAAGTAACAGGCGTACTGTATTCTAACCTCTTATTTGGAAGGATGTTGTATTATGAAGAAATCATTAGTTGCACTCTTGGTTCTGGTTCTGTTATCGGGTTTTGTGACGGCCGGGGAGATGGATAAGGGGCAGGTGGCCTCGTCGGCTAAATGGGTGGCCCAGTTTGATAATGAATTGTGGCGAAGTTCGGTGGGGTATAGCCTGCTGGGTGAGATGATGGAAAATAAGGGGCTCACGGAGAAATTTGAGGGTCATATGGCCAAGGCGGTTGAGATGCTTGGTTTCCATCCTATTAACGACATCAAGGATGTGACACTGTATAATGATAGTTGTGCCAAGGGTGAGGGCGTGATGTTACTCGATGGGAAATTTAATCAAGGGAAGTTGCTGGCGTTGCTGGATAATGACCCGGCCCACCAGGAGCATAAATATGGCGATGCGATCATTCATCAGTGGTACGACAATCACAAGGGAAAGGATTCGTTTGGCAGTATTGTCTCTGAAGAGATGGTGGTTATTGGCAGTGGTATCGGGCAGGTCCAAATGGCCCTGGATGTTCTGGGCGGTCAATCGGCGAGCCTGGCGGCAGGGGGGCTGTTAGGGGATGCCGCAATTGCACCGGCGGGGACGATATCCTCAGCTGCCATTACCGGGGTAGGCACCATCGCGGGCGACCATCCCAAGGCGGCCATGCTTAAGCTGGTCGATTCGATCCACCTGACGATCGGGGAGAAGGGCAGTCTGACAGATAAAAAGACGTTTGTTAACGCAACCTTAACGGTTAATTCCGCTCAAACGGCCCGGCAGGTAAGAGATATTATTAACGGGATGTTGGCCTTCGCCAGGTTGAGCGAGCAGAAACGGCCGGTCATGGCGGACCTTGCCGAGGCGGTAATCGTAGTGGTTGACGATAATAGGGTTTTCATAAGCTTTGAATATCCGGTGGAAGATCTCTTTGCGGTGATGAAATATATGCACGAGATGAGACATCAATAAAATGGAAACCTGTGATGGACCTGGATACGGGCAATAACAAATTGGAGTTCCTTACCATTGATCAACTGGCCTGCGGTGCGCAGAAAGGCGATACGGATTGCTTTGAAAAGCTGGTTGGGGAACTCAGCGGGCGGCTGTTTCAGTTTTTGCGATATCGAACAGGCAATGCCCAGGATGCCGAAGATGTATTGCAGGAAACATTTGTTCGCATCTACACTCAATTGGACCGTTATAAGCCGGGTCAGAAATTTACCCCATGGGCCTATACTATTGCGGTTCGGCTCGCCATGAACCACTATCGTGATGAGCAGCGTCGAAAAGCGGCTGACGGGTGTGTTGCGGCGGACCTGTCTTGCGATCCTGCGTGTCTCATTGAGCAGCAGGAACAGCGAGAGAGCCTCTGGCGTCATGTTCGCAGTTTACCGACCAGTCAGCACCATGCACTCTGGTTTCGATATGTCGAAGGAATGACGGTTAAAGAGATCGCGGCGGTTATGGATAAGACCCAGATCGCCGTAAAAGTATTATTGTATCGGGCACGGCGGGCTATGGCGGGAAAACTGGCCTATCGTGATGGCCGGCAACCTTTGCCGGAGGGGGGTATTGAGAGAACCATGTCCTTTGTACGATTGGAAGGTGAAAGATGATTTGCTGGTATAACAGACTCGTCATATCGCACAGGCTGGATGCGGGCAGGGAGCTGCCGGTCTCAGCGAAGAAGCACATTGGGGACTGTGAAAGTTGTCGATGGTTTTATCAGGTGAGTTACCGAACCGGTCAGGCCCTTTCCAGTGATGCCCCAGGGGTGTCACCGGTTTATCGCAAGATATTGAGTGAAACAATTTTGCATAAAACAAGCCATATTCATAAGGCGAGTGGTGGGCGGAGTCGCCGGCATTTCCTTTTGACCCAACGATCCATCCTGGCGGCGGTTGCGATTTGGGCGGTTATTATAACATTGGGATTTTTTGTCGTTCTCAATCAGATGAATAACTCACAGGAGTTACGCAAGGTTGAGGTGGTTACGATCAAGCCAACGGTCAGTAGTGAAGTAATGGCATTAACCGACTTTGTCTCTAACGAAGTCTATCCGGTAGGAGCCGCCATTGATGCCCTGCAGGGTCTCATTCAAGAGGTTGGCGAATCACCCAGCCAGGAGCTTCAGCAGATTTCAGAGGAGGGTAGCGCCGCAGTTAATACGCTGTTGGCCTGTTTGCCGATCGATACCGAGAGGTTCATGGAGGATTGACACCCGTTGCCATCCTGCGATAGTCCTGCGAGTGCCTATTGTTCGACCGTGTGTAGTGCAAAAATGATGGTTGTGTCAATGGTCGATATTCACACTTCTAAATGTTGGTAAGATATCAGAAATCATCCGCCCAGGGCGGACGGGAGTGGGAAATACCGATCGCAACGACTTTTATTTCGGGCCAACGATAAATTCTACTGGGATGGGGTGGATGAGGCCGGAGACAATTTTCCCCGACATATGCCGGGGAAAATTGAGACCGTTTTTATAGAGAACTGCTATTTTGATTTGCCCTTTTTTGTTTTCTTTCCGTCACGGTCAGGGCGTTCTTTTTTTGTTTTTTTGTCCTTACTGGCTTTTTTTGCGTTGTCGCCTTTTATGTTCGCTTGCTTCTCGGCCCACTCTTTTTCAAGTTCTAAAAGTTTGGCACGTTGGTCCGGGGTAAGGATTTTATTGATCTCTTCTTTCGCCGTTTTAGAGAGTTTCATCCGATCTTCGGGGGTTTTGCGATCTTTGGCCTGTTTCCGCATTTTCTGGTTAACCTTGGCGACGGCCTTTTTCTGTTCAGGTGTTAACCCCAGTTTGTTAAGGAAGTTCGGTTGACCACTGTGACCCTGCTTACTAAGTTCTTTGATCTTTACTTTCTGCTCAGGGGTCAGGATATTTTGGATCGCCAGTCGAGATTTTTTTATTATTTCCTGTTTTTCCCTGGGTGTTTTTGCCTTTTGGCCGGCCTTTTTAGCTTCAGCATTTATCGTGTCAATTTTCGCCTTCTGCTCCGGTGTCAGGCCGATCTGGCTCAGGGGGTCCTGTTTTTTTCCCTTCGCCTGGAGTTTGGTGAGTTTGGCCTGCTGTTCTTTGGTAAGAACACTATTAATGTCACTCTTCATTTTCGCCATGACCTGTTTTTTTGCTTTTGGCGAATCTGCCTGTTTTGCGTTTTTCATGGCCTGCTGGCGGATTTCTTTGATTTTCGCCATTTGCTCTTGAGTTAAATTCAGTTGTGTAAAGGGGTTATTGTTCTTTTGCTCCTTTTGTGCCCCCTTGTCTTTTTTGGCCCTTTCCTTTTTGGCAGGCTGTTCTTTCTTCTCGGCAGATTTGGCCTGAGCGACAGTTCCCAAGGCCAATCCCAGTACGATGAGGGTTGCTAAAATAATACGGATTTTCATGGTTTTATTCCTCTTAAAAAGTGTGAAAAACATTAAAAAAAACATTTACATTATAATGTCCTGCAAGCATTATCCTGAGTAACGCACAGGTATTAGATGTTATTACAGAAATAATACTCCTGCCCCCTCAAAAAAGTTTTTGCTTGAGGAGTCAATTTTGTCTCAAGAAAACTCATTAAATTAAAGAGGGTTGGGTCACGAACCCTTTTCTTGATAGATGCCTATGATGTTTTCGTTTTTTGGCAGGAATTGCCTTGTGTACAATGAATTTCTCATTGGAAATAAGGGTTTCTTTTCATATGGTCCTGGTTTAGAATGTGAGGATGGATCATAAAGAATCAATCTGCCAATCGAAATCGCTGACGCCGGGGTCTGGCCCGGTGGTCATGGGTATACTGAATGTGACCCCAGATTCTTTTAGTGATGGTGGGGAATATTTTGATATCGCCAAGGCGATCGATCATGCCCTGGCGATGGTTTCTCAGGGTGCCGGCATCATTGATATTGGAGGGGAATCGACCCGGCCGGGTTCCAAATCGATTTCGGCGGACGAGCAGATCGGCCGAATTGTGCCGGTTATTGAGGCATTGGCGTCCCGGGTGGATGTTCCGATCAGTATTGATACGACCCTGAGTGAGGTTGCCAGGGCGGCCATTGAGGCGGGCGGGGCCATTATTAATGATATCTCGGCCTTACAGGGTGATGAGCGGATGGCGGGGGTCGCGGCGCAGTTGGGTGTTCCGGTCGTGCTGATGCACATGCAAGGTACTCCGGACACCATGCAAAAACAGCCGGTATATCAGGATGTTGTGGCGGAGGTGAAGGGATTTTTGCGTTCGCGGATCGATTTTGCGGTTGATGCCGGGATTGGTCGTGGGCGGATCGTGGTGGACCCGGGAATTGGGTTTGGGAAAACGGTGGCTCACAATTTGGAGTTACTTCGACGGGTGGATGAATTCCACGAGCTTGGCGTGCCGGTTTTGGTGGGTACGAGTCGTAAGTCATTTATTGGAAAGGTTTTAGGGGTTGATGGTGCCCATGAACGGTTGTTGGGGACCGCCGCAACGGTGGCATGGTGTGTGTGGCAAAACGTAGAGGTGATACGCGTCCACGATGTGAGGGAAATGGTCCAGGTGGCTCAGATGATCAAGGCCATACAGGGCAAAGATAAATCATTGTGGAAGTCTTAAGGGGAAGATATGGCCGTGTTAATGGGAATAGATGAAGCGGGTTACGGGCCGTTATTGGGGCCTTTGGTGGTTTCGGGAGCGGCTTTTGAGGTGCCAGATGATCTGATCGCCACCCCGATATGGGATATTCTTGGACAGAGTGTTTGCAAGAATCGCAAAGGTAGCCGGGGTCGAATTGTCATTAATGATAGTAAGAAACTTCACGATAAATCCGGTAAGCAAAACCATTTACAACGCGGGACGCTGGGGTGTTTAATGAACGCGGTTGATCAGGCCAAGTCGGGGAAGTCCGCTTCAGCGTCGGCTTTGTCCAAACTGCCGGGGACGCTTGGCGAGTTGCTTAGTATTATGGACGCCCCGATTTTTGATGAGCTTGAACATTATCCCTGGTATCGCGATTCGGCAATTGTTGAACCACTGCCCTGCAATCCAGATGATATTGAAATTGCCGCTATCGCATTACGTAACGACTTGAAAAATAACAACTTACAGGTTCTTGGTCTCTGGAGCCGCCCCTTACCTGTCGGGCGATATAATGACCTGGTGGGTGTTATGAATAATAAAGCGTCGGTACTATTTCACCTGGCAAGCGAGCTGATTTACATCGCCTGGCAGAAGTATAGCTCTCAGAATTTGAATATTGTCATTGATAAGCAGGGGGGGCGGAGCCATTACAGGGGGAAGTTGCAGAAAATGTTCCCGGAGGCCCAGATGAAGATCCTTAAGGAGACGGAGACGACCAGCAGTTATCATTTAACGGATTCCGGGCGGGAGATGAAGATCCATTTTCTTGCCAAGGGCGACCAGCGTCAGCTCCCGATCGCGTTGGCTTCCATGGCGAGTAAATATATACGCGAAATGCTTATGGGGCTCTTAAATCGCTGGTTTTT
>JAIPFO010000140.1 GCA_021736565.1 Phycisphaerae bacterium
CTTTCCGCCCATGTGGCATTCAATCCAACACAATTTAAGGTATGAAAGTACTCCGTGAAAGAAATTTTAGCCATGCAGAAATATAGTAAACAAGAGATGTTGTTTGATGATGTTCAAGGCGTCAATGATGTCAATTATTATAAAAAGGGCAACCGGGCGCCTTTTGCGTGGTATGGCGGGAAATACTATTATGCTGAGGGGATCATTAAACATTTTCCCGAGCATCGCGTTTACATTGAACCGTTTGGCGGTGCGGCAAATATCTTACTCAATAAAATTGAAAGCGAAGTTGAAATATTCAATGATCTGGATGGCCGTATCTGCACTTTTTTCAAGGTGCTAAGAGACCGCGAGCAATTTGACGAAATGATCCGGATACTGAACTTAACGCCCTATAGCCGCAGGGATTTTGTTGAAGTAATAACCGGGGATGAACCCAAAACCGATGTGGAAAAAGCATGTCATTTCTTCATAAGGTGTCGGCAAAGCATGGGGGGGCTGGGTATGTCGAAACTGTCTCCCGCCAGTTGGATGGTGAGCTTGCGAACGCGGCGCAACATGGCCGAGCCGGTCTCAAAGTATCTCTCGGCCATAGAGGGCCTGGAAGATATTGCTTCTCGATTTCGCTCGGTCGTCATTGAAAATCGTGATGCGGTCACGCTCATTGAAAAATATGATCGTGATGACGCGCTGTTTTATTGTGATCCACCCTATGTCCCGGAGTCAAGGCACGGAAATCAAGCAACAACATATGGTTGTGAAATGACTGCGGAAGACCATCGGACATTGCTCGATACACTCAAGAAATGCGCCGCCAAGGTGATCGTCAGTGGATACCACTCGGAAATGTATGACAACGCCTTAACGGGATGGAACCAGGAAACATTTAAAGCGAAATCACAGATATCGAATTCGGGACAGTCACGCACCGAGGTGATTTGGAAAAACTTTTAACCAAAACGATCGCAAGATCCCGGCGACCCCAAACCGCTCAGCGTCAAAGGTGCGAAAGTCAATTATAGTGATCGCGATTGAAATTTCCCGTTTAGCCAGATATAAATCTCGCACACGTTATGGGTCGGGTGTCTCGTTTTTTTCCTTTTCAGTCTTTTTATAAAGTTTACCTGTTTTGGCCGAAAAAGAAGATCTGAAAGTTATCGCAGCGGCCGTGGTAGACATGCTAAGCGAAACGAGAAGCACGAAATTAATTTTCAATATGACAAATGATATTATTTTCTGGCACCAGGCTTCAGGTAAAAAAAGAGATAAAAATATTCCCGATACAATAAATGTAGCGACGAACATGAATACGCTGGATAAAATGGGCACAATATTTTTTTTCATTGATGATATTCCTAACCCGGAAAATTAACGACCCCTCGGGTCTTTACGGTAATATAGGGAATATGGGCGGTTCAGGGGAGGTGTAGGTGAGTTTTTGGAGGCAGTTTTTTCTGACCGATAAGAACATAAATCCTTACTGATAGTTGAGTACTTTCGTATAGGCCCTTGAAAGTCGTTAAAATAATCAGGATGGCATTCTGGCAGCCCTGCGGCGGCAACGCAATAAAACTTATCACAATAAAAAAGTACGAATGGACTCTACCTTTCCAAATGCCCTGACGCCAGCAATCCATAATAACTGTACTCCGCGTCCAGGTCCTCTTCCAGTCGATTCGGCCGAAACCCGCCGCGCGGGTCGTAGAGTCCCCTGACATATTCGCGGCAGGGGGTTTGGATCGTATCGGGTATGTCATTTATCAGGGACAGGGCATGCAGTCCGACCGCCGTTGAGAGCAGGTCCGGTTCCTCCAGGATGGGGATCGCCAGGAACCCGCCGTTCGGGTGGTGGCACGCCGCCAGCCAGGCCCCGAGTTCCGGGTCGATGGGGTTGTGGAGTTGATGCAAAATGGTGATCGCCGCCGCGGTCGAAGGAACCGCCCCGATCGGCAATTGCGGCTCGTTCGCATACCCGCCGTCGGCCGTTCGAAGCGATTCTATACAGCCGACCATTCCGCCGGGGTCGGGCAATTCAACGCCCAGGTCCTGGTAGGCGTGCAGGGCAATAAAACAGCCATAAGCCGTGCCCCGTTCGGCCGAGGGGTTAATATTATACCCCTGGTCCGCACTGGCAAATGTTTCGATTCGCCCCAGGATCTTCGCTTGACGTTCCGCCGGGATCCAATCGCCCGGCAGGTTCCCCCAGCATCGCGCCAGGCAGGCCAGCTCCAGCAGGTCCATCCCATCGCCATCACCAAACGTTTCGATATATTTCCGCAACCCCTCCGTGTCAAACTCCCCCGCCAAAACGCTAAGCAACTCCACCGCAAAAATCGTATAATAAAGATCGCTATGAGCCGCTCGCCCCCGATACCCACCATCTGGATTTGCCAATCCCTGGACAAACCCGGCCATCTCTCTCTTGATAGATTCATTGTGATCAGCACTCTCTTGGATAATGCTGAGAATCTCCTGCCGAATTGTTAATTGTTGATGATGATTGTTTGTCATAGCATAATATTCTATACAATTCCCAGAACAATACAATGCTGAAATTATCTGGCACTCTTAACAAATAAACTGTAATATTAAGGAAAATTGAGGCGAAATTGCCTTTTGATGTGGGATCAATTTCTATTAAGGAGTATCACTATGCGACGAATGGGGCCTGAATGGTTAGCCGATGCGGTGTTTTATCAGATTTACCCTCAGTCGTTTAATGACAGTAACGGCGATGGGGTCGGCGATATCCCCGGGATCATCTCCAAACTGGACTATGTTCAGTCGCTCGGGGTGGACGCCCTCTGGCTGAACCCCTGTTTTGAATCGCCGTTTAATGATGCCGGCTATGATGTCGCCGACTATCGCAAGGTGGCCAAACGCTATGGAACCAATCGTGATCTGAAGCGATTATTCACCGAAGCGCATAAGCGGGGGATGAAGGTGTGCCTGGACCTGGTGGTGGGCCATACCTCCATTGAGCATAAGTGGTTTAAGGAATCATCTAAGGCCAACGCCAATGCGTACAGCGACTACTATATCTGGACGGATGACTGGACTGCTGACGCTGGAAATCTCAATACGATACGCGGCATGGCCGGGCGGAACGGAAACTTTGTAACGAATTTCTTCTGGTCACAGCCGGCACTCAATTATGGCTTTGCAAAGCCCGACCCCCAGAAGCCCTGGCAACTGGGCGTCCATCACCCCAGCTGCCAGGCGGTCCTACAGGAGATGATCGACGTCATGCAATTCTGGCTGGATTTGGGGTGCGATGGCTTTCGGGTGGATATGGCCTATTGCCTGGTGAAAAATGACCCCGCCTGTAAGCAAACCAGTAAGATATGGCGAGGCGTGCGGAAGATGCTGGATGCCGAGTACCCCCAGGCGGCCCTGATCGCCGAATGGAATAATCCCGCCGAGGCGATCCAGGCAGGCTTCCATGCGGATTTCATGATCAACTTCGATTGCATCACCGATCCCGGCTGTCTCAACGACGGCAAATGTCGCGACCCGTTTGCCTACTCGAACGGTGAGCCGTTTTTCAGTAAAGCAGGCAAGGGAGATGTTCACGGGTTCCTGGATACATACCTGGACCATTATCACCAGAGCTGCAAGGCCGGCTATATCGCCCTGCCCACCGGCAACCACGACATCATCCGCCTCGGCCAGGGCCGAACCGCCGCCGAGCTGGAGCTGGTATTCGCGTTTCTCCTAACCATGCCCGGTGTGCCCTTTATTTATTACGGCGACGAGATCGGCATGGACCATCGGCACAATATCCCAACCGTCGAAGGCGGCTACACCCGAACCGGCGCCCGAACGCCCATGCAGTGGTCACCGGCGAAAAATGCCGGCTTCTCAACCGCCCACCCCAGCAAACTTTATACCCCGGTCGACCCGGATAAAGCGCGGGTGTGTGTCGCCGACCAGGAGGACGACGATCATTCGCTATTGAACCGGGTGCGGGCGCTGGTAGCCTTGCGAAAGGGGCATAAGGCGTTGGGCGGCGATGGCCACTTCGAGGTTTTGTACGCCGAGCCCGGGCAGTGCCCCCTGGTCTATTTGCGAAAGCGCGGACGCGAGCGAATACTCATAGCGATCAACCCGGCCACCCAACCCGCCGAGGCGATCTTTGCGTCTGAGGATATCCGGCCGGGTGAAGTTTTAATGGGAAGTCGGGTTGATCTGGCCGAAAAAGGCCCCAAATATCACATAACCGTTCCCGGTTCTGCCTATGCGGTCATAAAGGTTTAGGCTTATTAATAAACCGGTAAATTGCCTATCTTACCATAAAGACCCGAAGGGTCGTTTCGTTCCTTTCAATTGTAATCTCTTTTTGAGACTGGATTATACAAGTTAACTTTCGCACTTTTTTATACGTTAATTCATTACCCAGCAGGGCTTTAGCTTACAAATGGAATAAAGGGTAACAGCGAAATATTACTTGATGTTACAATAAATGTTTCAAAATGCATTCTAACAGCCCTGCATCAACAACAAATGAATGATTCAAAGATAAAAAGTACGAAAGCGTACTTAATGGATCAACTCGAAAAAAGTTGATTGATTTTCGTTTGTGCAGAAAAAAAATGTTCCTTTTTCGCGGCTACAGATTTGACTTGTTTTTATTTTTTTATTTTGAAGAGGCGGAATATTAAACTTGAAGACAGAGAGAATATCTGTTTCATTGAATTCGTCACAAGGTTTGCAATTGGCAAAAATATCCCAGAGGCCACAATACACAATAAAAAGGGCTGGCAAAAATATATTTTGCCAGCCTTTGAAAAAATCCATGTTAATTCGTAACATTCAAAACGTTACCTACAAAACAATCTCCCTCACTTCAATACCACTGCCGCGGACAGAACCGTAGCTTGGAATCTTTACAGTCGCCAATGATTTAATCTGAGATTTAATAATTCCATCTGAAGTCGTCCAGTAAGTAATATACTGTTTAATCAACAGAGAAATCTCAATCACTTCTCCCTCACCTGTCACCTGGCCCTCTGCGATAAAGGACAGGCTGACCTTATTTTCTACCGCATCATATTTTACGCCATTGACCTTAACCGTTTTCACTCCGGTTATCACACCGCTGGCAGTGGCCGTTCCTGCCAGGTCAACACTGATACTCGTCCCGGCGGCATCAATATCCAATGAACCACTTACGCTACCCTGGCCATTGGTGCTACCATCAGCCGGGAATACAACCAGGTCGTTAAAATCGAAAGTGATCGCTCCCATATCGATTTCCTGACCCCAGGAGCCAAGGCATACACCCTGCTCATTCTGATACCAGTTATAAGTCATCTGCTGAGTATCAAAACCATCATTGCTGGTTACCGTCTCTGTAATATTTCCATCGTAATTAGCAACATTTATCATACACTGGCCGGAAAATTCATCGCCATATAAATTTCCTTTAATCGTACTGGTATAATTCTCATTACTGGTGCTGTTAAACATGGCCATTTCCATGAATCCGCCAGCCACTGTATTGGCCGTATTGCTGATTGCCTCATTATTGGTTTCATCGCTTTCAAGAATATTGTCACTGCTATCTACCACCACAATAGAGTAGTAGTCACCCCCCGGAACCGTTGCTGGGAGTAATGCCAATATATTCAATTTTTTCGGCTTACCATTTTTTAGGCCACCCACTTTATAGCCCAAAGTTTCTGCAATAAGAATATCATTCTGATCGCCGCTTTGGTTTCTCAAATAAACCTGTACATCAACCACATCACTTTTTCCCAGAGCCACATTTCCAGTATTGCCGATCTCTACCAACACTTTCATCTTGGTCTTACTGCCCGGTATAATCATGCCCAACCCAGAACTATCGGCAACCGAACAGACCAGATCAACAAACGGTTCGCTGATAACAATCTGCCCGTCCAAAACCAGTTCGCCCACGGCGTCACCATAGGTATATTGCACCGCGACTTCGTAAATCCCTTCCGGTACACTGTCCGGTATCGTTGGTTTGAGAGTATATTTCGCCGCTCTGCCCGATTTAACATTACCAAACTTTACCGTACTTACATCCAGTACAACATCATCGCCACCGCCCACCGGACGCGCCACTACAGCCATATCCACCAGGCCCGTCTTTTCTGTAGTGATATTACCAATATTGGTTAGCACGACCGAAATCGAGGTCTTAGCCGCCTCACCCGCTATCACCGCCGAGGGCAATGACACTTTACCAGGTGCCATCTCCAACGCGACAAAACCCTCTTGTACCGAAACAATATGATCTTCTACCATTACCAAAGCATCGCCGATACTCGCTTCAAACACATAATCGCCATCCGCCAAGCCCTCCGGCAAATAAGCCGTCACCGTACAGTTGGCAACCTTACCCGGTTTCAAATTAATTATCGACTTGCCTTCCAAACGGCCAATTTCGTACAGCTCTTCAGTATCAATATTTTGAACATAAAAATAGATATCAACCGCAGCCCCTTTTTTAAATGTTACCTGAGAGGTGTTTTCAACCAACGCGGTCAGCGAAATCTTTTCGCCACTGCCGGAAACAACCGATGTTGGCAGTTTTGTGCCAACCACGCTTAATCCAATCCCACTAGAAATTTCACTCAATTCCATCGTCACAGGCGCATTGTCCGCCCAATAATCCACTTGCTTTACCATCCCTACCCCAGGGACAATCCACTCATACCAGTCGGGTGATATGCCCAGATTAAGATTATCAGGATCAACACACTGATAATTGCGAGTTTTATAGGCATCCTGAAACTCACCATAAGGTGTTGTCACATCTTCAATCGCGACTATTTCATTGACGACATAGTTTAAATCGTCATCGTCAGGGCTGTAGGTGCTCCATCGAGTACCAACATCAGCGATCTGTTGTTGCAGATAATCCGGGCCTTTAGAATTGTAACCATATAACTGAGATTCTGTCGATCTTACATAGCCCCAATTTTCATTGCCCTGATCGTTATCGTAATTCAATGAAGTAACATGGAAATACTCCATGGAATTGAACGTAGCCTTAGAATCTATTACTAACTGTGTGGTCCATCCGTTATCGTTACCATCTATTCTGTCATAGGTAAATGTCTGCCCGATTGCCAGAGGCATCAATTTATTTGATGTGTCAATAGCAGACAACTCAGCTAGTTCCGTTAATTTACCGGTTTCAGCAGAAATATCGCCGCCGGCAATCATACCGATCCCCTCAGCGTAAACATCAAAAGCCGTAACCGAATACCCACTGGTTTGGGTACTTCCGGGTAAGGTTATACCCAGGTTACTGTCATTCCCACTGAAGTCCAATGCGGTAAATGGATAATCTGTATCAAGATACCAGACAATAACCGTGTTGGTATATTGTGCTGAATAAACGGTGACATCTTGAATAGTAAACAACAGGACCTGATTGTTTTCTATTTCCGCTGAAGAAAGGTCTTGTTCTACATAATAATAATCCCCTTGATCTAAAAGCATTCCATCGGTAATAGTAGAAAACGACCAGCCTGCCGGATGAGCCGTAAGATTCTGATCGGTCGATAAATATAAGTCATCCATCGCAAGCCATTTAACTGTAGTACCGTCATTACTGGCATAAAGCTGGATAACACCTGAAAAATTACTAATCCCCACACCTTCAATAGCCCCCGAACCATAGGGTACACTTTGAGTACCGGAAATCTCGCTTTTAAACGAGCCGTTTCTTCCATAAGTCCACTGGAAAGTCTTCTTGCCATGACCAGAAACGCTCAGCGGAAAATAATCCGTAAACATAACCGCCTCCCCAAAAGCCAAACCCGTCATCATAAATAAAAATACCGCGATAAAAACAATCTTCTTTTTCATACCATTCACTCCTGTCTGTTAGAGATACATTGTATTGCCCTTATTATAACATACATAATAAAGTCAACTTTTTAATCACATTGAAATTTGTATTCCAATTTCGCCTCTGGCAGATAAAGCCCAGCGAACACTGGTGTTTTAAGACCTGTAAGCCTTATCATAGCTCTAATGCCACATTCTGCCTGACCGCTAACCCAACAGCTAACGGTGGAATGGTAACCCATCCGAGTCGAACCGTCAACTCTAAATATTATGGTTTGTCAATAAAATCGCCGTTTATCACAGGGATATCGCATCAACGAAACGACCCTTCGGGTCTTTATGGTAAAATAGGTAATTTGTAGGTTTTATTTGTATTTCCTTGGCCTTCCTATTGCCTTAAGTGTTGGTTCCAGGTTCAGTTCTTTTGCTGTTTGGGCGGCGGGTGGCAGCGGTTTTTGAAGATATTCACCCTTCAACACAAAGGTGCTTTTGGATCAGTTTTTCTTTCAACGAAGATGGCCTTTGCGGCAAACTGATGGTAAAGCCTTGGGAAAGCCATCGGTTTGCAGTAAAGTTAATCTCATTAAAAACGAACTCTTTATTCATCCACACCGGTGCAATTGAAGGATAAAAGGGCTCGCAATCTCTACCACCCGCCGGGTGAGATTTTGATGGGCGAGCCAGTTGAACTGGCCGAAAAAGGCCCCAAATATCACATAACCGTTCCCGGTTCTGCCTATGCGGTCATAAAGGTTTAGGCTTATTAATAAACCGGTAAATTGCCTATCTTACCATAAAGACCCGAAGGGCAATCCTGTTCGGCACGATATTTGCTCTTTGACAGCTTATAGCTGACTTATGACATAAATGTGATTATATCGAGAGATTCCATTTCGGTCAAAATATTTGTGCGCAGCATAAAGCCCGGCGTCAGTTT
>JAIPFO010000141.1 GCA_021736565.1 Phycisphaerae bacterium
GTGAAGTCGTCTCATCACGCGCCATAGCGGTCCTCTCAGGACCCAATATCGCCGATGAACTCGCCAAAACCCTGCCGGCGACCGCGACCGCTGCCAGTAACGACCCCACCCTCGCTCAACATGTCCAGAAACTCTTCAGCACAAACTGGTTCAGGGTCTATACCAATACCGATATCGTCGGCGTCGAGCTCGCCGGTGCCACTAAAAACGTCATTGCCATTGCCGCGGGCATCGTCGATGGCCTCAAAGGGGGCGATAACGTCAAGGCCGCCCTCCTCACGCGAGGCCTGGTCGAAATAACGCGCCTGGGCACCGCGATGGGCGCTAAACAGGAAACATTTGCCGGGCTCAGTGGCATGGGCGACCTGATCACCACCTGCTACAGCCCCTCCGGAAGAAATCGCTCCTTCGGACAATTCATCGGCAATGGCCAGTCCGTTCAGGAGGCCTTGAACGTCATCCCTGGGCAGGTCGAGGGGGTCAATACCACCGCGGCCCTCGTGAAACTCGCAAAACAACACAAAATTGAAATGCCGATTACCCAGGCCGTTTACGACATCGTGTTCAATAATAAACCCGCCGTACAGGCCATTAACGAACTCATGATCCGACAGCTCAAGGCCGAGACCATTAAATAAAACACCACGACCACGAGTCCTCAGGACGATAGCATCCCAGATGAAATTCGCTGGTGACCCCGGCCTTTCGTCTTTTCCCCCCGGGGAAAGTTTATCTTTGCGACCCGGACGTCAGATATTTTCCCCCCTCCGCCCCCAACGGATTGACGTCCAATAACATGTTTTTTAAAATATTATCACCCTTTCTAAAGTTTTTTGCCCACAATGTCGAATATCAAAAAGCAACGAACGTTGATAATAAAACTTTAAAACGATTCCGGGTTGTTTGAAGTGATGGAATCAACACCGTTGCGAGTCAAAAAAGACTCAAGGATGAGCACCGGAGATGACCAGTAACGATGGATTTGTTAAAAGTCATCACCGGGACGTGAAACTAAGATGGCGATGGAGTTGCCGCTTATTTTTACATTCCATATTACATAGAAAACTGTCGCAACGACAGCAGGATCGACTAATGTCGATTGGATGTATGTGAGGTTGAACCACGCTACACATCTCTTCTTGGATTTACTTCTTTTTTTCAGCAATGTATGTGCGTGAATTAATATGACTCGTCGATTGACAGCATTTAATTCAATAAGACATGCAGTCCAGTTACATGCGACACAGGACGGCGAAATCTTGGGATTTCGCGTCGCGGTAATAAAAAGCCCGACATGCTTTTGGACTGTAGGATCCGATACAAACTGTACCTGGACGTAGTCAGGACGCGGATTAATAAAGGTGCAGTTTGTGTAGAGGTGAGTAGAAATTCTTGCCTTGTCACGGAGGATATACCATGTCACGTATTAACACGAATATAGCTTCGATGAACGCGATCAATAAACTGGTCGCCAATAATGAAGACCTAACAACAAGATTACAACGACTGTCATCAGGTTTACGGATCAATACCGGGAAAGATGATCCCGCAGGGTTGATCGCATCTGAAAATCTCCGATCGGAGATGGCAGGCATTCGCTCCGGTATCAGTAACTCGATACGGGCTTCCAATGTCATCGCCACAGCGGAAGGGGCCTTGAACGAGATCTCATCACTGATGGTCGATATCAAGGAACTCCTGGTGAGTACCGCCAATACCGGTGCCTTGTCATCCGAAGAGATTGATGCTAACCAGTTGCAGGTCGATTCCGCGATCAATACGATTCAGCGAATCGCCAATGCCACCGAGTTTAACGGCATCAAACTGCTCAACGGCAACAAGGATTACACCATCACCGGGAATAACACCGCTCAAATTGGTGAGTTGCATGTCAATACCGCCAAGTTGATTGATGGCGCCGCGATGACGGTGAATGTCAATCAGACGACCTCCGCACAAACGGGTGTCGCCTTCCTGAGTGGTGCCGTGGTGTCTACCACACCCCTGAGTATCCAGATCGGCTCGGGCCAGGGAACCACCGAATTAACCTTCGCTGCCGGAACCGCACAAGCCGATGTCAATA
Source organism: Phycisphaerae bacterium (assembly GCA_021736565.1). Taxonomy (GTDB): domain Bacteria; phylum Planctomycetota; class Phycisphaerae; order Sedimentisphaerales; family SM23-30; genus JAIPFO01. Next base: position 2,084 of record JAIPFO010000141.1, read on the forward strand.
CCGCCATCAATGCCGTCAAAGAGGTCACCGGGGTCTCGGCCCATGTCTCGGGGGGCGTCATTAAACTCGAAAGTGTTGCTTTTGGCACAGACGCCTATGTGAGCGTGCAGATCCTCAGTGGAAAAGTCGATGGTACAGGTACCGGCATGAAGGTCAATAGCGACGCCGCCGGGACCAACAGTGCCACCGTCAAGGATTACGGGGTCGATATCGCCGCGACCGTCAATGGAACCGCCGCCACCGGTTCCGGTAAAAAATTGACCATTCGAACCGCCATGCTGGCCGCCGAAATTGATCTGACAGCCGCCCAGGCCCTTTCAACTTCTGCAACAACCTTTAGTGTCACCGGCGGCGGGACCAGTTTCGCCATTGGGTCAAAGGTCGATGCCATTGGAATGGAATCCATCGGGATTATGAATGTCGCGCCCAGTCAGCTGGGAAATTCTGACGATGGCTATCTCAATACACTTAAGACCGGGGCCACCAATGCCTTGTCTGGCGATAATATCTTCACCGCCCAGCGTATTGTTGACGATGCCATCCTGGATATTTCCAAGTTGCGCGGTCGCCTGGGAGCCTTCCAAAAGAATACCATTGAGACCAATATTAACAGCCTCAATGTAACGCTTGAAAACGTAACCGCTTCTGAATCTGCCATTCGCGATGCCGACTTCGCGGTCGAAAGTGCCGCCTTGACGCGGTCGCAGATTCTGGTGCAATCAAATACATCGATTCTGTCGATGGCTAATGCAATGCCGCAGAGCGTCCTGGCGCTACTTGGCTAATGTCAGCTCTGGAGAAATTCACCCCAGAGTTGACTCAGTACTGCTAACGAGACTCTAGGCGTTCCCGCAAACGAGTTGAATTTCTTCGGAACTGGATAGGTCCGGTAGTGTGCCTTTATGGATCGGATACCGTCCGGCCAGTCGGCCCGATCCAGAGCCGAGTCCAAGTGGGACATAGTGCGGAACGTTTGATTGGCCTGCTTGCTCGGCTTAGAATATTAAGTTCTGCTCAACGCAGAACTTCAACGAAGGCCCGGGCCTCCGACAGGAATGCATCATCTTTCGAGAGTGCAACCTCCTGCCGAGAGGCCTTGGCCATTTCTAATGCATCGATAAATTCGGTGAACATGACGCTCGAGTCAAAAGTCTTTTTTTAACCTTCAAATGAACCCTAAGGTGTGAAAGACTTTTAACGCGGGCAATTTAATCAGAAATCCGACGCCATTTGAAATAATGGCGTTTTTTTTGTGCCCGATTTTTTAGCTCGATGACACCAGACCCCCTTGGATATCATCATTAAAAGAACCAAAAACCAGGCTTCAAAATGACCAAAGACGCCGACATCGCCATTCTCTAAAGTGTTATCCCGGGAATGCCGATAGAGTTATTGGACATACTATGTACAAGGATTGTACATAGATTGGGCCTGCCATTTATTGCGGAGGACCGCATCGTAGGGCCCTGACAAGATGGACTGCCAGGAAAACAAGGCAAGACCCAGGAGAGACCCCCGCTGTCAAAACGACATTATATCGCTCTTTTCAATGCTGAAAAGAACGATTGCGCGTGTAAAAAGATGACTTTTGACCGCCTTGTCTCTTCTGAAATGCCCCGCTTTTGCGATGGGGGGGTGCTTTTTTCACTGGCAGTGAGAAAGGATTGATGATATGGGTTCCTTTAGCTCTGGTGTTGGACTAATGTCCGGGATGGACATTGAGGGGATTGTCTCCCAGTTGATGGAGATCGAAGCGCGTTCGCGTGTTCAGATCGAATCTCGCGTGGAGGACAATACCGAGGAGCAGACCGCCCTGATGATGCTTCAGGCCAAGGTCATGGCGGTTCAGTTATCCGCCTCCAATTTCAATGACGAGTCGATATTCAGTCAAAAAGCGGTGACCTCCAGTAATGAAGAGATCATGGCCATTACCAGCACCAAATACGCCGTCGAGGGCAATTATAAATTCTTTGTCGATCGCCTCGCGACCCGTCACAGTTTTGTCAGTCGCAGTTATTCAGATTTCAGCAGCAGCATCGGTGCCGGCACGATTTCATTTGAAATTGGCAACGGCCAGTTAAACCAGCCGACAGACCTGAGTTTTCTTAATGGAAGCCAGGGCGTCCAGACCGGTAAATTGAAAATGACCGATAGTGACGGCAAGAGTGCCGAAATCGATTTGACCACGGTCCTGAATATTCAGGATGTGATCGATAAGATCAATGATAACAGTACGATTAACGTCACCGCTTCGGTCTCCGGCGATCGCCTGGTCATCACCGATAATGCCGCCGGCAGTGGCATGCTGACCATTAACGAAGTGGGCACCGGCCATACCGCCGCCGATCTGGGCATCCTCGGGACCGATAGTGACCATGACGGCCGCATAACCGGCCAGAATATTAACTTTATCTCTGCCGATACACTGATCACCGACCTCAATGATGGAAACGGCATACGAAACTCAAATTTACTCACGGATGAAATGCGATTTAACCTGGGCGATGGCAGTCAAATTGGAATAAACCTTACCGGGAAAATGTTTAAGGTCAATGAAAATTCGGATGACCCAAGTCAGACCTATGAAGCCACAACCCTGCGAGCCTTAAATAGTGGCAAGGGCGTACGGCGGGGCGTTTTCCGTATTACCGATCAAAATAAAAATTTTGTCGATATTGATCTGGACGCCTTTTATTCGTCCGCCGATTATGGGCCGAATGCCACAATGGCCCACCTGGAAAAATATGTCCAGGAGCAAATTGCACTGAAATATTCCGATGGTGAAATGGATATTGCCCTGACCTTCCAGGGGATGGACCACATCACCCTCACGGATAACAGTGAAAAAACCGGCAGCCTGCTCGAAGAAGACGGGACGCGGATCAGTAATTTCATTGTCGAAGACCTCTCCGGGTATGCCGCCGCCGATTTGGGGATCGTCAGTGATCTCAGTGGCGGCACCATTACCGGGGACGCCATCTATCGCATGGAAACGCTCGGGGATATCATCAATGCCGTTAATAATGACTGGCAAAACTGGAAAAATGGCCAACCGAAAATCGAATTGGCCATCAATGCCAATGGATTGCAGATCATGGACCTCACCGGCACCGGGGTCACCGTCTCGGCAATGTCGGACGCCTCCGGAGATGACTATCGCGCTGCCGAAGACCTGGGACTCCTGGGCCTCAACGCCGGCGAGACCGGCCAACGCCTCATTGCAGGCCTCAATTCTGTCATGCTCCAGTCCCTCAATGGCGGCACCGGCGGCGACCCCGACGATCCCAACTACGGGGCCAATCGGATCACCTCCGATGGGGTCATCGAACTGACCGATCGGGCGGGTAACCCTACCGTGACGCTCAATATCGCCCGGGACGCCTCCGTGCAGGATCTCCTGGACGCGATAAATAATGCCGGAACCAATATCCACGCGCAGATCAACCAAACCGGAAATGGAATTAGGCTCAACGATACAACGCTCTCTCCACTTGTCGGCACGCAGATGATTGTCACCGGGGATATCGCCGAAAAACTGGGCATGAGCGTCAATCAAAGTCTCTCCACTGTCGATACCGGTAATTTGCAACGCCAATACATGAACGAATCTATAAAACTCTCGGAAATGAAAAATGGCGAAGGTATTCGCCGTGGAAAATTTACGATTGTCGATGGACAGGGGGACCAGGGCACCGTCAACCTGCTCCAGGATAAAATTGTAACGCTCGCCGATGTCATCAATGAGATCAATACCGCCGGCACCAACATCAGGGCGAGGATCAATGATACCGGCGATGGACTCCTCCTGGTCGATACCAGTGAAAATACCGGACAGGGCCTCCTGGCACCCAAGGTCATCGAGGGCCAGGACGGCACCGCCTCCGACCTGGGACTCCTGACCGCACCGGCCCAAAAAGCCTCCGACGGCACTTACCAGATTGACGGCTCCTACGAAGTGAAATTTGACATCGGCGGCGGCGATTCCGTCGAAGACCTCGTCACGAAGGTCAATGACGCCGATATGGGCGTGAAGGCCTCACTGATCAACGATGGCAAGGGCTATCGCATCAGCTTTGTCAGTCAGGTCAGCGGCAGTGCCGGCAATGTCTATCTCGACGCCGGAACGACCAATCTCGCGCTCGAAACCCTGACCACCGGGCGAGATGCCGTGGTCCTTTTTGGCGACGGAACCGAAGAGCATCCCCTCATCATCCGAAGTGCCGGCAATACCATTAAAGAGGCCGTTAAGGGCACAACCTTAGAACTCAAAGGGGCCGGTCAGGTCGTCGATGTCAGTGTTAAAAAGGATATTGACAGTATTGTCGAACAGATGGGAAGCTTTGTCGAATCCTACAATGCCGTCATGGCCAATATCGCCGAACTGACGAAATTTAATCCTGATACCCTGGAAAAAGGCGTCCTTTTTGCCGACCATACCGTCAGTCTCATCAAGCAATCCATGCTGTCGCTCGCCCAGAAAACCATCACCGGGGTGGGCACCAATTATAACCGCCTCTCAAAAGTGGGGATTACCTTTGCCCCCATGGGAAGTGAATCCGGAACCGATGCCAATGGAAAAACGATAAACTATGCCGTGGCCGGGACCAATAAACTGAAATTTGACGAAACCATATTCCGAGAGGCCTTCGGGGCTGACCCCGAGGCAGTGACCGATTTCTTCACCACCCCCGAGGTCGGCATCGGGGATTATATTGCCGATCAACTTGAAAAACTCGCCAGTACCTCGACCGATAGTACCATTAAATCACGGGTCGAGGCTATTCAGCAAAAAAATACCCTGTTCAATAAGCGAATCGATTATCTCAATGATGCCCTCGCCCGAAAAGAGGCGAGGCTTTATAAATCATTCTACGCCATGGAACAGGTGCTCGCCAAAATGCAATCGCAGCAAAGTTCACTCTCCCAGCTGAGCGCAATGGCAACGACCTCCAAATAAGTGCCCAACCGGCCGCGAAACCCCTCTTTGGTGGGCGGAGCGATGGAAACTCATGTTGACGTGTAAAAACGTCGATGAAAAGCCGGGGGGCAGTGTGTGACAAAATTTTGACGCGAACCTCTTTTTTAACTGACAATCTGTTTTTCGCCGAACGGGATTTATTATAAATGGCTACCAACTCAGCAAAAAATACCAACGAATATGTCAAGACTAAAATCTTGACCGCACAACCTGAGCAACTCCAGATGATGCTCTATGATGGCTGTATCCGGTTTTGCGAACAGGCACGCGATGCCATTCAGAACGACGAATATGAAAAAAGCTATTCGCTGCTCACCCGGGCCGAGAATATTATCTGGGAAATGAATAATTCCATGAAAATGGAACTTGCACCCGAAACCTGCTCAAAAATGCGATCGCTTTACATGTTCTGTTATGATCGCCTCATGAGAGCCAATCTGGATCGGGATGTCAAAATGATCAATGAAGCACTCGATGTCATTCGCCATATGCGAGAAACCTGGTCCTTGCTCATGGAGAAGATCAAGCAGGAAACCATCGCACAGCATCCCCACGCCCAAACACCTCCCGAGCCGAATCCCTATCAGGACGCCACCATCTCAGGCCCGATGGCCGCGATCACCGCCGGGGCCAATTTCAGTATCGAAGGATAGCCCCTCACCAATCCCCCTACAAAAGCGCAACAGCGCAAGCTGTCCGAATCCCCCTCTTTACTTCGCCCTGAAAAGGGGACTGGCTGCTTTTGTACCCAAAAGATGCCTGTCCCCTTTTATCCCCCCTATACATCAACTTGAACCGGGCGCCATTTTGAGGAATAATGGGACTGGCTGCTTTTGTACCCAAAAAATGCCTGTCCCCTTTTCTCCCCTACGGCGCTCTATACATCAACTTGAACCGTGAGCCATTTTGAGGAACGAGTTCATAATTCTTAAGGGCTATCGAGTTGATCTTCCACCAGAAATCGTGGTTCGTGGAGGTCTCCAGTCCCAGATCCAGGTCACAGAGATAGGTGCCATGGATGACCAGCCCTGTTTTTGAAGTATACACAGTGCCGTTAGGATTATAAGTGACATAGCCGAAAACCAGGTCATACCCAAGGGACTCGATGATCATTTTTCCATAACGCCCGGAGTTCGTTCGATAGATCAGGTAACTGCCCGGTTTCAGCTCGTTACCATTCGATGAATCAATGGCAGCGGTGCTCATCTGGCTGTACATACTGACGATTGCGGCCCGATTCAGATCGTCATAATCATGGTACGTATGCATCCAGTACCGTGACAGTGTGGCAAAGTCATCAAGTTGGACATCGCTGTTCCAGTTCAAATCCGCCTTCTGACACCATTCAAGCATAATGCAATCATTGGCCAGCCAGTGTTGGGCCAAACGATGAACGTCCAGAAGATTCACACTGCGATCGTCATTCAGGTCACCCGGGTAAGGTTCCACATAATCACCCACCATCTGGAAGTTGAAATCCCAGGGATGCACCCCCCAGTGCGACCAGGTCCCCATCGTCGCCGGGGAGGCCACTACCGCCGAATACCCTTTCGTCAGTGGCCACGGATTGTCAGTTCGCCCATAAACGCCTGAAGAATACTCGTTGAGGTCTCCATTAGACAGGTGGCAGGTGAATAT
>JAIPFO010000142.1 GCA_021736565.1 Phycisphaerae bacterium
CGCCATCGGAAAGAATCAGCTTCGCCCCAGGTTTCGCCGCGTTGGTATCGGCGGGTGCAACATACAGGTCACCCCGTGGGCCAACGACCAGGCTGCTGGTTTCTTTTTGGCCGGTATCGTAAAGGACAGTCGCCTTTTGAGTGCCCGGATCGATACGATAAACCAGCCCGTATTCATCGCCCCCGGCATACAGGATGCCACTCGCCGCTAAAGCAAGAGCTAGAATATTCTTTTCCTTGGCCTTAAAGAGTACCTGCGGGTTTTTACCCTCTTTATTGACCGTAATAACCTTCCCTTCAGGACCGGTCCCCATATAGATCCGCCCTGATGGCCCTACAACCATGCTCCAGATATATTTAACTGCCGGGTCACTCCAGAGCGTCTGAATCTTACCATCAGCCCTGATTCGCAATAACGCCCCGGCCGCCCCACCAGTCCCTGCCAGTAACCGCCCATCCAGGTCGGTTGCCAGAGAAAACACATGGTCACTATGCTGATCACTCAATCCGTATATTATTTCAGTCGTTTTATCGCTGGCAATACGATAGATAAGGCCATTACCGCTGGTTGCCGCGTAAACAGTCCCATCGCCGTCGGTCGCCAGGGCATAGACGACCCAGGAAGGGTCGGTTTTCGGGCCAGAGGGGTCATTATTTTTCGTTGGGAGCAATGTAACGGCCTGCCAGGCAAGGGTCATTTCCCCCCGACTGGAGATCACGACCCCATTAGGATCGCCTGCCTTAAACTGCTTTTCACTGCCATGCTCGACAAAAACGGTCTTAACCGCCCAAACAGAGGGGGTCAATCCGCCAATAATACCTATCAAGCCAATAATAAATAAAATCCTGCTTTTCATGGATATTCCTCAACGTCAATTGTCGTATCTTATTATCTCAACGGATGTTACGCAAATTCAGGACGGCATTATACCCCCACGCGGGGCTAAAACCAAGATAATTCCGGCCGTTGTTTTGACGCTTGACATCGGGAGCGTTTTGTATAATGATACGTCCTTAAAATGATGCTGTCATCAAAAAATAAACATTCACTCCATCGAAACGGGAGACTCCATTATGCAAGTAGCACTGATTGGCCTGTCACAATCGGGCAAGACAACCCTTTTTTCCGCTGTCACCGAGGGCCATAGTCAAACCGGTGCCGGGTCCGCACATCAGGCCGAGAAGGCCGTGGTCAAAGTACCCGACCCGCGGTTACAGGTCCTCACCGGCATGTACAGCCCGAAAAAAACCATTCCAGCCACCATTGAATTCCTCGACCTTCCCGGCCTGAGCTTTGCCGACGAGCCCAGCAAGCATGATGCCCGCCGTATCATCGCGCAGGCCCGCCAGGCCGATATGCTCGTTATGGTTTTGCGGGATTTTAAAAATGACTCTGTCGCCACCTATAAAAACCGGATCAACCCCACCGCCGACCTGGACGAAATTCAATCCGAGCTGCTCCTGACCGATATGGAATCCGTCTCCAACCGGATAGAAAAACTGGAAGTTTTAGTTCGCAAACCCTCTAAAACCCAGGACCAGGACAAACGTGAGCTGGCCCTGATGAAAAAGGGCATGGAAAAACTTGAGAACCTGGAACCGCTCAGTGGGATCATTGAAAATGCCGACGAGGAAAAACTGGTCAAAAGTTTCGGTTTTCTGACCATGAAACCGCTGTGCGTCGTTTTGAACGTTGATGAAGACAAACTCAACGAACCGCCCAAACTCACGCCCGAAGACACCGGTGGTGAAATCGTCCAGCTTTCAGCCAGTATCGAAGCAGACATTGCAAGTCTGGATCAGGAAGACCGCCCTGAATTCCTCCAAGAGATGGGTATCACCGAGATTGCCCGTGACAAACTGGTAGCCTCCTGCTATTCAACGTTGAAACTGGCCTCCTTCCTCACCGTTGGCCCTGATGAAGTGCGAGCCTGGACTATTCCGGCCCAATGTCCCGCCGCAGAAGCCGCCGGCGTCATTCACAGCGATATCCAACGCGGATTCATTCGGGCCGAAACCGTCAGCTACGACCATCTGATCGAATCCGGCGACATGAAAGCCGCCAAAGCCGCCGGCCACGTCCGACTCGAAGGTAAAACCTACGCCGTACAGGATGGCGATATCATCAATTTCAGATTTAACGTATAGCAGGAACCCAAAGCTATTGAAAGAAGGAATAATAATACTGAAAGAACTCCTGCTTAATGATTGCGACAAAAGTCAATAAAGGAAGCAAAGTCATGAAAAGACAGAATCGATTCGTTATTGTGTGTATGCTCACAGCGATATTCATAGGACTGTCCTACGCGTCGGCAGCTGAGAAAAAATCGGTCAAAGACTTACAGGACGATTTCCGCGATTTGAAGTTCGGCATGTTCCTCCACTATAATATGGCAACCTATAAAGAAGTCCAATGGGTCGCAGGCTACCCTAGTCCTGCCGATTTCAACCCTGGTGGTAAAGTTGACACGGACGCCTGGGCCGACGCGGCGGTTGCAGCCGGCATGAAATACGGCGTACTCACGGCCAAGCATGTCGGGGGCTTCTGCCTCTGGGACAGCAAATACACCACGTATGACATCATGCACCCGGACTGCCCATATAAGCAGGACCTCGTCGCGCAGTTCATTCAATCATTTAAGAGCCGGGGCTTGAAGGTCGGGCTTTACTACTGCTGGCGTCACCCGGGATTTGCTGAACAATACAAGGTCCTTCCTCCCGAATGCGACCCGGCAACGCATACCCTCAAAGAACAGAACGAATTCCAGAAGAAGCAGATCGCCGAACTTATCGAAAAATACCCGGACGTTTTCTACATCTGGAACGATGGCCTCGACGACGAAGTCATGACAGCCCAGGACGCCAAAGAGTTTTTTAAAACCACCCGCCCAAACGTCCTTACATCTTCAAACTGGTGGGACTGGGGAAAAAAAGGCACCCCCTTCATGGACATCGCCGTCAAGGAAGTAAGGCACTTCCCTGAGACCAACACCGCACCTGGTGAAACATGCTGGAAACTTGAATCCGGATGGTTCTGGAAAAAAGGCACCCCTACAGGCAACGTAAAGGGCATCATGGCCCATATGGATAAAGCCTACAATAGAAATTCAAATTTCCTGCTCAATGTCGGGCCTGACAAAAATGGTAATTTTCAAGAATCAAGTGTAAAGGCACTCACCGAAATCGGAAAACTGCTGGGAGTAAATATCCCAAAGAAAATCCCTGCCCAGTTGCCCGACCCCGACACCGAACCGCCAGTCACCAGCAAACCGGAGAAGGTGTATATTTTGGCCGGGCAATCGAACATGGTTGGCATCGGCCAGATAAGCGGCGGTTCTTCACGCTGGGGACAACAGTTCATCGATCCTGTTGTTTCCATCTATGAAGGCCCATACTCCCCTACCGCTGACTACGAGACAATGACACCGATCGAGACGAAAAAGTTGGAGTCGTTTGGCGGAACAAATCCCACACCATACCCCAAAGGCGGAACCGCAGTGACGAGGGGTTTTATACAACTAAAATCGGATGGCGTTTATGAATTTAATGCCGGCTATGGCGCATCGGCTGACAATATCATGGAGATCGACGGGAAAGAAGTCTATAGAAAAGAAGCCGGCAAAACTCCCGTACGAGCCGGTTTTAAATTCACCGCCGAAGAAAAGTACCCGTTTAAGATCACTTACCTTAATGAAAGTGCCGGCGGCCTGGGCTGGCTCTGGAGAACCGACTTTCCCGGCACTCTGGATACCGTTGTAAAAACGGACAAGAAATTCCCCCACCTGATCGATGATAAAGGGAACTGGACCGTGCGAAACGATGTCTGGTACAAAGGGGTCGTCACCGCAACAGCAAACAAGTGGCTGACCGTAGGCTGCGGCGCCGGTGCCAGCTCAATCGGTCCCGAGCTCCAATTTGGGCACATTATGGGCTATTACCACGATGAACCGGTCATCATCATCAAGGCCTCACAGGGCAACCGAAGCCTTGGCTGGGATTTCCTCCCACCCAGCAGTCAGAGATACACAATTGATGGCAAAACCTATGCCGGTTACAAAGACTCCCCTGCTTCCTGGCCCGAGGGCACAACCCCGAAACCGATCAACTGGTACGCCGGCAAGCAGTACGATGATTGCTTCAAGGCCACCCATAACGTATTAGACGATTTTGCCAATAACTTCCCGCAATGGAAAGACCAGGGCTATGAGATCGCCGGATTTGTCTGGTGGCAGGGGCACAAGGACGGTAATGAGGTTCATGCAACCCGTTACGAACAAAATCTTGTGAATCTCATCAAGAGTCTCCGGTCTGAATTCAAGGCGTCAAAAGCCCCCTTTGTCATTGCGACCATCGGATTCGGCGGCTGGAACATGACAGGCCCTCACGTGACCATCGCCAATGCTCAACTGGCGGTCAGCGGAGAAAAGGGCAAGTACCCTGAATTCGCCGGAAATGTTCTAACCGTAGAAACCCGGGATTTTTGGAAAGACGCGTCCATCTCTCCCAGAAACCAGGACTTCCACTATAACGGTAACGCTGAAACTTATATGATGGTTGGCGACGCACTGGGCCGTGGGATGGTCAAGCTTCTCAATGAAATGAAATGAATAACTCCGATGTTATACCCATTGACTTTCGCACTCTTTTATCGCCCTAATACACTGCAAAGAAAGAGTTCCACGTCAACAGTCAATTTTGGAGTGATATATCAGTCTTTAAGATGCGGAAAATGGACTTCAAATCCCGATTTATCGGGATAGGACGCTGTCGCCAACCAGGGGAACATTTTTATGAATAAACACATTATCCCATCATGCATCGTCTCATTGATCCTTTTTGGGTATGCAAACTATGCTGTAGCCAATGACAATATTTCGCTGGCCGGTAGATGGAATTTTCGTCTCGATCCTGAAAACACCGGCATCAATAACAAGTGGTATGCCCAATCTCTTGAAGATACTGTTAAACTGCCTGGCACTACCGATGAAAATCACAAGGGCACATTTAAAAATGAAAAGGACGAAAAACGTCTTTCGCGTGTATGGTATTGGAAAGGGCCTGCGTGGTATCAAAAAAAGGTGACGATTCCGGATTCATGGACCGGTAAGAAGGTAACACTGTTTCTTGAGCGCGGTAAGGATATCCGTCTCTGGGTCGACCAGACGTTTTTCGGATGGGAAAATACGCTCAGCGCGGCACAGGTGTTTGACGTGACCAAAGCGATGACCCCGGGTAAGCATACGATCACCTTATTGATCGACAACTCCAAACTGCCGCCGGTGGGACCGGCCCATGCGGTCGATGAACGAACACAGACCAACTGGAACGGTATTATCGGTAAAATGGAACTTACCGCAACCGATGCGATCTGGCTGGAAGATATACAGGTTTATCCCAACGCGGCCAAAAAAGAAGCACGCGTCCGGGCGGTGATCGGCAACATTAGCGGTAAAGCATTTACCGGACAGATCACAGTGGGGTGCAAAAGCTATAATATTGAGAAACCTGCGAACTTCGCGGGGCAAACGGTTAAGGTTAAAGGCGAAGAGAAGGACCATGTCATAGAGTTTACTTATAAGCCGGGCGAGGATGTGCCGCTTTGGGATGAGTTTCAGCCTGCGATGCTGCGTTTGAGTTTGAAACTTGATACAAAGGCTGGTAATGATTCTTTTACAGATGAACGTTCAGTGAACTTCGGCATGCGTGATTTTATTAAGAAACGCAATCGTTTTATGATCAATGGCAGGCATGTATTCTTAAGGGGTCGCCTGGACTGCGCTAATTATCCGCTGACCGGTTACCCGCCAATGGACAAAGCCGAATGGAAGCGTATCCTGTCAATTACCAAGGAATGGGGAATTAACCACTATCGTTTCCATTCGTGGTGTCCGCCCGAAGCAGCGTTCCAGGCCGCTGACGAGCTTGGGGTGTATTTCCAGGCGGAACTGCCTAACAAGCGGGGTCGTTTCCGCGAAGATGAAAGTTTAGAGGCCGCTTACTGGAACATTGACCGTCTTAATGTTGAGACCACTGAGACAAAAGTATCGCACTTTGACTATACTAAACGTGAGGGTGAACTGATCTTCAAGAATTTCGGTAATCATCCATCGTTCGTCATGTTTACGCTTGGCAATGAGCTTGGCCGAAATGCGGGTATGTTCGAGATGATCGACCATTTCAGGAAGACCGATCCGCGTCATCTCTACGCCCAGGGATCGGGCAATATGCATTGGAATCCGAGTCTTCCGGAAGGTGATGATTTCTGGGTCACCAGTAAAGTGGTTAAGGGTGCTAAGCCACTACGCGGCTCGTTTTTTATACTTGATTTCCCCAATGCCCCTATTGAAAATTATCCGCCATCGACACTCTTTGATTTTAGCGAGTCGATCGAAGGTATCGAGGTTCCCATGGTTGGCCATGAGACCGGCCAGTACCAGGTATATCCTGATTACCGGGACATTGAAAAATTCACCGGGGTGGTCAAGGCCCGGAACTATGAGATTTTCCGTGAGCGACTCAAGGCCGCGGGCATGCTCGATCAGGCGCATGACTTTGTAATGGCCTCGGGAGCCCTCTCGGCGATCTGTTACCGTGAGGATATTGAAATTGCCCTGAGAACGCCGGGGATGGGTGGGATTCAACTGCTGGACATCCAGGACTTTCCGGGCCAGGGGACGGCGCTGGTGGGTATGCTAAACGATCTCTATGAGTCCAAAGGGGTTATCGAGGCTGAAAAATGGCGGCAATTCTACTGCGAGACGGTTCCGCTGGTACGGATGAAAAAGTACACCTGGACGACCGATGAGACGTTTATTGCCAGGGCACAGATTGCACATTATGGTCCGGCTGACATGGAAGAGGCCCGCGTTACCTGGACGGTGACTGATAGTACGGGGCATACGATTGGCGGTGATGCTTTTGATAAGGTGACGATCAAGCAGGGCAGGGTGGTTGATGTTGACATGTTCTCTTTGGGGCTTAATAAAGTGGCTGCTCCGGAGAAGCTGAGGATCAGGCTTGAGATCATGGGGACGAAGTATCGCAATGATTATCATATCTGGGTCTATCCTCCTGATGTTGATACAAAGGCACCTGAGGGTGTTATGGTAACGGACCGTTTCCAAAATGATAAAACGCAAAGGCACCTTGCAAAAGGCGGTAAGGTTTTGCTGCTGCCGAAGCTTGATAAACTGCCTTACAGCGTAAAGGGCGGATTCCAGTGTGAATTCTGGTCGCCGATGTTTGCAGAAGCGGCTAAAAAACGAGGAGTCGAACCGCCGCCGGGCACACTGGGTTTTATTTGTGATCCCAAGACGCCTGCACTGGCAAAGTTCCCAACTGATTTCCACACGAACTGGCAGTGGTGGCATCTTTTGAAGAATTCTCGGCCGATAAAGTTTGATGATACGCCCGATGATTACCGCCCTATCGTTCAGATGGTCGATAATTTCGTGCGTAATAGCAAACTCGGCCTCATCGCCGAAACAGGGGTTGGTAAGGGCAAGATGCTGATCTGTGCAATTGACCTGCTCGCCCATCAGGACAAGCCCGAGGCTCGGCAGTTATTGCACAGCTTGCTGCAGTATACCGGTTCCGGTAAATTTTCACCTAAGGCCCAGCTCCATGTTGAGTTGCTTAATAAACTTTTCCCTGAGTGATCAGTGTTTGGGGGTTTTTTCGGATTAAAGAAAGAGGTTAACTATGATAAAACACGTTGCAATTCTGTTATTGATCATGGGGATTTCGATTGTCGCACAGGCTGAAGAACCCCAAACACCAAACACGGGGCAATCCGGGCAATGGACCCAGGAGGAGGCGAACCGATGGTATTGGCAGCAATCGTGGCCATGCGGCTTCAATTACATCCCTTCAAATGCCATCAGCTATACCGAGATGTGGATGCCGTACTGTTTTGATGCCAAACTGATCGATAAGGAACTTGCCCTGGCTGAAGATGTCGGATTCAACTGCCTACGTGTTGTGCTGCCGTTCGTCGTTTGGGAGCATGACCCCAAAGCGTTCAAAAAGCAACTGAACGCATTTGTCGATATTTGCGATAAACGCCAGATCAAGGTGATGTTTACCCTGTTCGATGATTGTGCTTTCGGCAATGACCCGAAGTTAAAAGACCCGTGGTATGGAAAACAGCCGGAGGTCCTTAAGGGATGGTATGCTAACGGCTGGACGCCATCACCAGGCCACAGCATGGTTCGTGACCCGAAAACATGGCCACGACTGGAGAGCTATGTCAAAGATATCATCGGGGCTTTCAAGGACGACCCCAGGGTATGGGTATGGGACCTTTACAATGAACCCGGTAACGGCGGACTGGCCAATACATCACTGCCTTTGGTTACCAGGGTGTTTAAGTGGGCCCGTGCGATTGGGCCTTCTCAGCCCATGACCGTTGCCCAGTGGAATGGAAACAAGCAATTGAATGATATCATTTATGATAATAGCGACATTATCACCTTCCACAATTACGGCAATGCCGGGAACGTTGCCGACAATATCCAGGCACTGAAAAGCCACGGTCGGCCAATCATAAATACAGAATGGCTCAATAGAAACACAGGGTCTATTGTCAAAACGTGTTTGCCTCTCTTCAGGAAGGAGAATGTTGGATGTATGCACTGG
>JAIPFO010000143.1 GCA_021736565.1 Phycisphaerae bacterium
CCTGGGGCATCATTCCTCAATAAATAATGTCTTAGTTTTAGCTTGCGATGATCATTCGGGATCAAAATACCTGGTTGCTTATATTCTTCCTGATTCAAAAAATATCCCGAGCCCTGAAGAGTTAAAAAGTTTTTTAAAAAACGATCTTCCAGATTACATGATTCCTTCATTTTTTGTCATGATGGATGAATTTCCGCTAACTTCAAATGGCAAAATAAACCGCAAAGCACTACCGGCCCCAGAATATGGCCGTTTGGATAATGTTGAATACACCCCACCACAAACGACGACAGAAAAGTCGCTGGCAACGATATGGTCCGACGTTCTGCACCTTGAGCAGATCGGTGTTCATGATAACTTTTTCGAATTGGGTGGCCATTCACTATTAGCGACCAGGGTGATCTATCGGGTGCAGGCGGAGCTTCATATTGAATTATCCCTTCGCAGCCTTTTTGAAAACCCCACGATAGCCGGCCTGGTACTTCAGGTGGACCAGGAATTGAATGAGGGGGCCGGACAGTCATTACAGCCCATTCCAACGGTCTCTCGTGAGGGACTTCTGCCCTTATCATTTGCCCAGCAACGGCTATGGTTCCTCAATGAATATGAGCCGAACAGCCCCTTATACAATATTCCATTAAAATTAAGTTTAAGCGGATCGCTCGATCATGCGGCGTTAGAGCAAAGCCTCAATGAGATCATAAGCCGCCATGAGTCTCTGCGAACGACCTTTGATGTTATTGACGGCAACCCTGTTCAGGTGATCCATTCGCCCAGCGACCGGGTTTTGCAGATTGAAGATCTTAGTGATATTCCAGAAAAAGAGCAGGGGCAAAAAGTTCATTCCCTGGCACGGGCAGAGGCCGATACACCATTTGACCTGAAACTGGGCCCACTATTTCGCTATCGCCTGCTTCGCCTGGGTGATAACCGGCATATCTTACTGCTCAATATGCATCACATCATTTCCGATGGCTGGTCCCTGGATGTCTTAATGAATGAATTATCCGTGTGTTATACAGCCCTGGCGAACGGAAACATTCCCGAACTACCGCCATTGCCTGTTCAGTATGTCGATTTCGCCAATTGGCAGCAGAACTGGCTAGATGGTGAGAACCTGGAAAATCAGCTTTCCTACTGGAAAAACAAACTCGGCAGTGATGTCCCTGTTCTGGAATTACCGACCGATCACCCACATCCAACATTACAAACCTATCAGGGTGCCATTGAAATGACAACGCTGAACAAAGAGCTTGTCACACCATTACGCCAACTATCTCATCAGGAAGATGTAACCCTATTCATGGCGTCTCTGGCGATCTTTAAGATATTACTCAGCCGGTACAGCGGCCAGGACGACATTGTGGTGGGGTCCCCCATCGCCAACAGAACACGCAAAGAAATTGAACCCCTGATCGGTTTCTTTGTGAATACCCTGGTCTTACGAACGGATATGCCTGGCCATCTGACCTATCGAGATTTATTGAAACAAGTGCGTGACACCACTTTAGACGCTTACGCCAATCAAGACATTCCTTTTGAAAAATTAGTAGAAGAATTCCGATCTGACCGTGACCTGAGCCGAACACCCTTATTCCAGGTCATGTTTGTCTTGCAGAACACCCAGGATCGTCAGATAAAACTTTCTGGACTGCATGTAGCCTGTGATGAAATTTACAATGAAACCGCCAAGTTTGACCTGACGATGACCTTAGAAGATAATGGCGATGAACTGAACCTGTCGATCGAGTACAACACCGACTTATTCGAACCGGCCACGATCCGGCGAATGCTGGGGCATTATCAGATTCTTTTAGCGGGTATCATTGCCAACCCGGAATGTCCGATATCGCAGCTGCCGCTTCTGGGAGAAGCCGAGCAGAAGCAGATCCTGGTCGACTGGAATGACACCGCAAAGGATTACCCGCAGGACAAATGCGTCCATGAACTCTTCGAAGCGCAGGTCAAACGCACCCCCGATGCAACCGCGGTGATCTTCGAAGACCAGTCCCTGACCTATGCACAGCTCAATGAACAGGCTAATCAACTGGCCCGTCACCTGAAAAAACTGGGGGTCAAACCTGATGTATCAGTGGCCCTATGCATGGATCGCTCGCTAGAGCTGCTTGTTGGTTTGCTGGGCATCCTAAAGGCCGGCGGAGCGTATGTGCCGCTGGACCCTGCTTATCCATCCGAACGTCTGGCGTTTATGCTGGCGGATACAGCGGCCCCGGTTCTATTGACACAGGGTTATCTCCTGAACAACCTGCCGGAAAACAACGCCCATATCATATGCCTGGATACCGAATGGAAAACAATGGAGGTCGAATCACCGGACAACCTGACCCATCAAACCAACCCCGACAACCTGGCCTATATCATCTACACCTCCGGGTCCACCGGCCAACCCAAAGGCGTTGAAATCCCTCACCGGGGCGTTGTCCGCCTGGTGTTTGGAACGGATTATATAACATTCAACGCAAGTCAGACTTTTCTGCAACTGGCACCGGTCAGTTTTGACGCATCCACATTTGAGCTCTGGGGGGCATTACTTCACGGTGCCCGATGCGTGCTCTACCCGGAACGCGTGCCCGATTTGGACAACCTGGGAGAGGCCCTTAAAACATACAATATCGATTGCCTATGGCTGACAGCGTCACTGTTCAATTTGATCATCGATGAAAAACCAGGCATTCTCTCCGGAATTTCTCAGTTACTCACCGGCGGCGAAGCGCTTTCCGTAAACCATATTAAAAAGGCCGAAGCCCTGTTGCCCGCTACGCAGATCATCAACGGATATGGCCCGACAGAAAGTACAACATTTACCTGCTGCTACAGGATCCCCCGCCAGCTCAATAACAATCTCGCATCCATTCCCATCGGCCGGGCAATAAGCAATACCCAGGTCTATATCCTGGACCCACATCTGAACCCTGTACCAATTGGCGTTCCCGGCGAATTGTATATCGGCGGTGCCGGCCTGGCCCGTGGGTATCTCCATCAAGAAGAATTGACCCGTGAGAAGTTCATTGACAATCCCCACAACCAGGGATCCGCCCCTCGACTCTACAAAACCGGCGACCGATGTCGCTATCTGCCCGATGGTAATATCGAATTTTTGGGACGATTAGACCATCAGGTCAAGATCCGGGGCTTCCGTATCGAACTGGGTGAAATTGAGTCCGTTCTGGAACAGCACCCTTCAGTGCAGCAGGTCGTCGCTGATGTTAAAGAAAAGATCAAAGACCATAAACAATTAGTGGCCTATATCGTCTCAGATGGCGATCCAGTATCTCCAGAGGCATTGCGTGACTATCTCAAGGAAAAATGCCCGGAATACATGATCCCATCACTGTTCATAGCAATGAAATCACTTCCGCTGACCCCTAATGGTAAGATTGATCGAAACGCGTTACCTGAACCCACAGAAAACCCATCAAACCAGCCAGAATACTTATCACCACTGTCCGCCACCGAGCAGGCCCTGGCGGCTATCTGGGCTGAATTACTTCATGTCAAACAAGTCGGCCGGAATGACAATTTCTTTGAACTGGGCGGTCATTCGCTCTTGGCCGTAAAGCTGTTTTATCACATTCAGAAAAATTTCGATAAAACAATGCCCCTGACCGTTCTATTTAAAGCACCCACCGTTAAACAACTGGCCGAAAAGATCAGGGAATCCGGCGCCTCGGTCCCCACAGCAACCTCAGTGCTCATCAAGCCAGGCGACTCTGGCTCCCCACTATTCTTCTTGCCGGGTGCCGGCGGCCATGCCTTTACGTTTTACGACCTTGCCTATCGAATGGACCTTGACCGACCGGTATATGGCCTTCAATTACGCGGCCTGGATGGAAAACAATCGCCTCATGAATCCATGAAGGACATGGCCGCTTATTTCATCAAAGAAATTCAGAACATCCAGCCAATGGGCCCCTATTATTTAGGCGGGTATTCACTGGGCGGAAGAATTGCCTTTGAAATGGCCCAGCAGCTTCAAAAACAGGGTCAAAAAGTGGCCTGGCTGGCGATGATCGGCTCCTCGGCACCAGGCGATCTAAGATCATCACGGTCTGCTGTCATGAGAAAATTACTGAGCATCAAGGCTTTTTTGTGTCTGAATTATAAAGACAAACTCCGCTATCTCCTATTCAAATATAAATGTGAGCGAAACAAATTAAAAAATAAAATAAACGAAGCGGTTGTTCGCAAAGAAGCAACGGATGAATATGCATTGCTGAAAAACTTCAAAGAAGTGAAAAAATGCGCACTGGAGGCATGGTATAACTATAATGCCGAGGTCTATCACGGCAACATGACACTGTTCCGAGAGACAGAATTCACCAGCTATCTGGAAAAGGTGTATGATGACCCCAAATCCGGCTGGGAAAAGTATATCGCCGGAACGCTTGATGTTCACGAGATCCATTGCCAGCATCTTGAAATGTTCAAAACACCTCACATCGAAGTGCTTGCCAAAAAGCTTAAAGCCAGTATTCTAAAAGCCGGCCTGACCGATAGCGTTGAAACAATTCCATCGTCAAGTCAATATCAATCGCAATGCCACAAGACCCGAGAAGGATCATGGCCCGTCAAGCCTGAGACGATACGTTTAAACGGCGATGATGTACATGTGTATTGCGCGGACTTAACGGACGATTCATTGCCGCTGCACGATTATGAGGAGATGCTTTCGGCCGACGAACGCCAGCGAGCCTCACGTTACCATTTGGAAACGGACAGGACGCATTTCATTGCACGACGGGCGATTCTCAGGAAGCTCCTGGGTCACTATTTAGACGTAGAACCCAAAGACGTTAAAATTAAGACCACCAAAGAGGGCAAGCCCATTCTGGCGGATCACAATGGTATCAGCTCGTTGAACTTCAGCATGGCCAGTTCAAATGGCCGGGTAGTCTATGCGTTTGCGCATGATCGGGCCATCGGCATCGATATCGAATATATTCAACCGGAGACCGAACACGAAAAACTCGCGCAAAAATTCTTTGCCCCCCAGGAAATATCCAGTCTTCAATCGCTCCCCGACGACCAGAGATCCCGGGCCTTCTATCACTGTTGGACCATGAAGGAAGCCTATATCAAAGCCAAGGGAATCGTACCACTGGACCAATTTGTTGTTGCATTCCCCCCCGCTACCCCGCCGGCAATTCTAACAGCTCAAGGCCAAACGGTTCACGCCGACCAGTGGACCTGTAAGACAGTGGACGTTAATGCCCGGTGGGCATCCTCGCTTGTGGCAAAAGGAAATCGTTCAACGATAAAATATTGGGCTGTCCAAAAATAGCCTTCCAATTCCTGACTCGAAAACAACACCCCCATAAAAACTCCCCCCAAAAAAAGACATTTTCCATCCTTAAAATCCGCCCTTACGATGCAAAAAGCGTCAAAAAAGGCCATACGGCCACCCCCGGCGAATCGCCCTGGCTTTTACTTGACGCTATGGTATTTAAATATTGACCTTTGACGCGGCGTCATATCATACGCAATTCCAAAAAAAAATTGCTATTTTCGGTTCATAAACACCGTCTTATAAGCATTTTTATCGCATAGAGTATCGGCTTGATTTTAGCTCACAGGTCCGGCTATAATACCTCAATTGGACACCTTTTATCGCAACTGAAAATAAAGTCATCTTCTGCCGGAATCCTTTTGTGGCATAATCGGCAGACACCAGCGGAAACAGTATAAAACTATGAAATTTATCATTATCGGCCATAAGGGCGTTGGAAAAAGCACCATCGGAAACCAACTGAAAAACCTCACAGGAATCCCTGTGCTGGAGACCGATACGCTTATCGAAAAACTTCATGAAGAAAAAGATGGACATTATCTCACCTGCCGAGATATATTTGGCGAGCATGGCGAATCTTTTTTTCGCGACCTGGAACAAGAAGTTGTCCGGCAGATAGCCGACAAACACTGGCAGTTTATTATTACCGGCGGTTCGATCATGATGAATCCGGATAACCGCCGGTTACTTCGTGAAGATGGACTGGTGATCTACCTCAACGCCGACCCGGAAATTCTCTGGCAACGGGCTCAGTTCGGTAAAGTGCCTTCGTGGTTGCCTGGATATAGCAGCAAAGAAAACTTCCTTCGACAAACGGGCTTTCGCGACGAAATTTATTACCCGCTTTCAGACATTGCCCTGAATACATCGACCGGGTCACCCGAAGAACTCGCAGAAGAGCTCATCAACAAGATCAAGGAAGAATTAGCGATTAAAAGCCACTCGGCCAATACCTACGGGGATGTTATTCACATGACGACCTTCGGCGAAAGTCATGGTCAGGCGATCGGTGCGGTTCTGGACGGCGTTAAACCAGGCCTGGAGCTTACCGAAGAGGATATTCAAATTCAACTGAATCGTCGGCGGCCCGGCCAGAGTGAGGTCACCACCCCGCGAAGTGAAAAAGATCGTATCGAAATTCTCTCCGGCGTCTTTGACGGCAAAACCACCGGCGCCCCGATCGCCATGGTCATTTTCAATCGAGACCAGGATTCCAGCAAATATGAAGCGATCAAAGGGTTATTTCGTCCCGGCCATGCTGATTTTACCTTTTACAAAAAATATGGTCATTTCGATTATCGCGGCGGTGGGCGAAGTTCTGGCCGTGAAACGGCCGCACGGGTCATGTGTGGCGCCGTTGCAAACAAGACATTGGCCCAGCGGGGCGTTAAGATCACCGCCCACGCCCTGGAAATCGCTGGAATTAAAGCACAAACCTGCCAGTACGATACCATTGAAAAGAATCCCGTTCGTTGTGCGGACCCCGAAGCCGCGATAGAGATGGAAAAAGCGATACTCGCCGCCAGAGACGACAACGACTCGGTAGGCGGGGTGGTAAAACTGGAAATAACCGGTGTTCCCGTCGGACTGGGCGACCCGGTATTTGACAAACTGGATGCACGGCTGGCCCGGGCGATCATGAGCCTGGGGGCCGTAAAAGGATTTGAAATTGGCAGGGGATTTGAACTGGCCCGCTTACGAGGCAGTCAGTCCAATGACAATATGACCGATGGTGCATTTGTAACGAACAATGCGGGTGGCATTACCGGGGGGATCTCCACCGGACAGCCCATCGAAATCCGCGTGGCAGTTAAACCAACCTCATCCATCGCTTCGCCACAAAAAACCATCGACGCTAAAGGCGAAAACCACATGATCGAAGTCCATGGCCGTCACGACCCCTGCATTGTCCCCCGCGTGATTCCCGTACTGGAGAACCTGGTCGCACTGGTCATCCTGGATGCCTGGGAAGTCCAAAGCCGCCTCAATCCCAACTGGCTGGACTAAAGAAAAATAAAAAGACCCCGCCCCAATCCCGTCTAATCCAAAAGTGACCTCCACGTCAAAAAGTGGTTTTTCGCCTTCAAGACCAACCGTTAAGATGCTAAAAAATGACTTTAAAGTGCGAAAACCGGGCTTCAAAATCACTTAAGACACTGACGTCAAACGTAGCCATCTTACCCCCTTATCATCGTTTTTCCTCGGTCAGTGTTTTTTTTAGGTTTCCAATGCTTATTATCCCCAGAACTTGATTTTCTAAATTTCCGGACCTACTATAAATAGTCATGTTTACGGAAAAAGATACAATACTGAATAGGGGCCACCCTGCCACCTGTTCAAGCATAATGACTGGCAATATGTGCAATGCAGGAAAAATAGTCACGCCATAGTCGGTTACGCGAAGCTGATTTGTTGCATCGGAATTTGTATTTCCAGGCAGAATAGGCCGTTGAGAGAACCTCAGGACTGACCCTGCCAGAGAAAGACCAGCGAACGCTGGTAGTTTACTTACGTTTTTTTATTTTAACTAGAATTGATGGTTGCGACAAAAGTCAAAATTGACGCGAAAAACGTCGATTTAATACTGGAGTCAATCCGTCAAAGGCGGGCGGGCGACAATTATGACCTGACGTCAAAATTAAATGAGACTCCCGCGTCAAAAGTCAATTTGAGTATTTTAAATCGGTCTTCAAAATGCAGAAAATCGACTTCAATTCCCGCCGCGCCGGGAATGACGCTGGCGTCATATTATATCAGGAAAGGTTTACGATGCTAAAAAAAATACTAATACAGACAGTGATTACCACGATGATAATGGCGTTTATGATTCCAATGGCTGGTTGCCATTACAGTTGCAGGAGTTACCACAAGCTGCATGGTACCGGGACGCCACCCCCACAAATAGCGGATAAATTCCATTGGTCTCCGGAATGCAAGGAATGGGCAATGGCACAAAATAGACCCATTGAGCCTTCGCCGCCCATTATGCAGGAGCCGGTGAAGCCTGAACCCATCGTCAAACCCGAACCGATGGTCGCCGAATCAAAATGTGGCCCCTATATTGTCACCCGGACCTATCCATGCGAAGGATGCGGCCAGGTCGAACTTAAAAAAACAATGCCGAAAATGGTTCAAATAAACGGCCAATTTGATTACAACATTGAGGTGACCAACCTGACAGATATGGATGTTGACGACGTGCTGGTGACCGAGATGCTGGCCAATAACTTCAAGTTTGTAAGTTCCGCTCCAACCGCCGAAACCGAACCGGGTAAACTGACCTGGGCACTGGGTAAACTGGGGCCCAAC
>JAIPFO010000144.1 GCA_021736565.1 Phycisphaerae bacterium
GACATTCCAGCAGGGTTTTTCGATTCAACAGGAAACGACATTTAATGTCTCGTCCGGATTCGGTAAAGACCAGCGACTATATCTGGACCTGGGCAAGGTCGAAGTCATGGCAAAGGTTACGCTCAACGGCAAGACCTTCGATACCCTCTGGATGCCTCCGTTTACACTGGATGTTACAGACGCTGTCAAGGCCGGCAAAAATATACTGCAGGTCATGGTAACCTCCACAACAAAAGGAAAACCCAGACTCGGCAGCATCGTACAATTAAAGACCACAACTCGAATGACTCTAGGTAAAAAAAGCGATGGCCGACCGATCACCAGGCCCTGAATTGCGATTGAATATGACCCATCAGCCCACCCGGACCTGGAGGGAAGTTTTTGCCGGCCTGGGGGGAAACTTACCAGGACGGCCTGTAACGACCGTTATTGAAAGGAGTGGTTCTTTATATGCCGCCCCCTGACGCAAAGCATGCTAAAGAGATATCTGCCTTACCATATATATTATCTTCCTGACGTTGGGCCTACCGAAAGGTGTCCTGGCTGAAAGATTGAGCAAGATACCTGGAATCGGGTTCATTCGGCCGTGTCTCGAAGGATACGGAACCGTCTCATGTT
Organism: Phycisphaerae bacterium; assembly: GCA_021736565.1. Lineage (GTDB taxonomy): Bacteria > Planctomycetota > Phycisphaerae > Sedimentisphaerales > SM23-30 > JAIPFO01. The sequence continues at coordinate 619 of JAIPFO010000144.1, forward strand.
CGTTCATCCTTCCAATCGACGCTCCAATGAGGCTGTGCCTTTATGTTGCAGGGGTATTGCCTCGGAGGTAAATAATTTTGTTTGACGGTTTTTTGGAGAGATGTTATTGTGGGGCGAGGCTGGTGGAAGTGGCTGATATTGGTTTTTGGATTTAGGGGCTAAATGGCCTATGTTTTTCATAAATGTTCCGCGTTCCTTAAATTTCACCCTGGGTTATATTGAAGATTAATGTTTTTACGAACTGGAAATACGAACACTTGAAAGGAAAAATGAAACATGATTAAAAGAAACTGGGTCAAAAACGTGTTGGCTATCGCTGTATTAGTGATAACAGGATTCGCCTCCTCTGGTGTGGCCGGGGAGAAGCCGCTGAAGATCTTCATCCTGTCGGGGCAGTCGAATATGGTGGGGCATGCTCGTGGGCATACGATGGCCACCTTGTTCAATTCAGACGGTCCCAGAGACAAGGATCTCATTCAACTGGTCTTCAGGAAGGATGCGAAGATCTCAAAGGCGATCTTCGACGAGCAGCTTGCCCGGGCGAAAAAGGTCGATGAAATAAACAAGAAGATCAAAACCATGACCGACGCGACGAAGAAGGCTGAACTTGAAGGTGAGGTAAAAGTACTGACGACGGCCCATGATACCTATAAAGAGGATGTCATCGCTTCGAGTGTTGTCTCAGATAGGGTCTATATTAGCTCCATTGCAGACAGGAATATCAAGTCTGGGAAATTGAGTGTGGGTTTTGGGGCCGATGGTCTCAAAATAGGTCCGGAGTACAGCTTTGGGCTTTCGATCGCCGAAAAAATTGATGGCCCCATTCTGATCATCAAAACGTCATGGGGCGGCAAGTCTTTGCACTATGATTTTCGGCCGCCCTCTGCGCCTGATTTCAAGACGACCAGGGCCTATGCCGATGCAAAGGCCTCCGCAGAGAACGCTTTGCTTCGCTATGAAGAGGCGATCAAGGATGTCCCTGCCAATGAAAAGAAATACGCTGCGGATCTCGCGGCCTACGAGGAAAAGTTCAAGGCCGCTGACGATAATGCAAAAAAGAAGCTGCGTAAGCCACGCAAGCCGCAGCAACCGAGGAAGCCTGGAGCCTTCAATATGGACAACGCCGGTGTCAATTACCGCATGATGAATGAGAAGGTTAGTGAGGTGCTTGGCAATTTGGAAAAATACCACCCGGATTACAATGAAAAGGCCGGCTACGAAATTGCCGGCTTTGTCTGGTTTCAGGGTTTTAACGATCAATTCAACCCCGAGTATCATGGCAACTATGCTGAGAATATGAAGGTCTTCATTCAGGACGTACGCAAAGAGTACAAGGTGCCGAAAATGCCTTTTATCATTGGTGTCTTAGGTACAAGTCAGACAGAAGAAAAAGTTGCCCAAAACGCTGTTTCTGTTGCTCAACGTGAAGCGGCCAAGGCTCCTGGATTCAAAGACAACGTCCTGGCGGTTGAGAGCTATACCGAGTATGCACTCGATTCATTAAAAGTTTATAGTGGCTGGGCAGACCATTACTGTCACTGGGATACCGTCGGCAGTGACCGCGCGTACCATTATCTCGGCAGCGGCAAGTTTTTTGTTCGTTTCGGCGATGCGATGGCGGATGCGATGGTGGAGTTGATCAGGAAGAAGAAGTAAGGTAATGTGATGCTGGAATTACTGAACAAATAATTATTTTTTAGGAATTAAAGAAAATTATCATGAAAAGATTTATACTTGGCATTGTATTATTATTGGCGTTTTTGAAACCTGTTTCGGCAAAGATTTACGAAATGAATCCTGATATGAAGGCTCGCGCGGCGTATCCGACTTTTAGTGTTGGCGTTACAGGGCTTAAGGTTAGTATCGAAAAGGGCCTGGTCGTTACGGTGCAGGGAGAGGTTCCCGGTTCACCGGCTGTCGGAAAATGTACAAAAGGTGATGTGATTACCGGTGTTAACGGCAAGAGCTTTTCGGGCAATGATCCGCTGGTTATGCTCGGTGAAGCGATTGGCAGCGCCGAAGCGACTGACGGAATCATGGCATTTACATTAAAGAGCGGTAAAAAAGTTAACATAACTATCCCGATCCTGGGAGACTATAGAGGTACCTGGCCTGTCAATTGCAAAAAGTCTGAACAGATCATTGAGGGTGCACGCCGCCAGGTTCTGTCCAGCGGTGTATTGGACAAAGACGGCATTACTGACCTGATAGCGGGCATCTTCATGCTTTCGACGGGTCGTCAGGATGACCTGGCCGCCGTGAAACCGATGGTCATGCGTGTTGCCGCCAAGCCGACGGTTGGGGCGGGCAGTAACTGGCCGCGGGGTTATCAGGGGATTTTGATGGCTGAATACTACCTGCGGACCGGGGATCGGAGTGTTTTGCCGGGTCTGAAGAAATTATGTGATGGCGCTGTTGATTCGCAATATATCGGCGGTTGGGCTCATGGCGGGCTTGCAAAAGATCAGAGCATGGGGTATGTGCAGGGCGGTATGATGAACCCGGCCGGAGCGCCGCTGCTTACGGCACTGATCCTGGCTAAAGAGTGTGGTGTAGATGTCCAGGAGCCGCTTTTTTCAAGTGCTTTGCATTTCTTTTACCGCTTTGTCGGACATGCGGCAGTGCCCTACGGCGATCATCGACCTGAAGGATGGATGAGCTGCAACGGCAAAAACGGCATGCTTGCTGCCGGTTTGCATCTGTTGCCGAATGACCCTTACCGCTCTGCCGGTCAGCTCCTGGCGATGGATATGGCCGACTCATACCGCTGGGTTCGTGCCGGTCATACGGGCGGCGGATTCGATGTGATCTGGCGAAGTATGACGGCGCACCTGGTGCCCCGGGAGAAGGTCAATCACTACCGCATCCATATGAAGCGGCTTGCGTGGTATTACGATCTTTCCCGTCAGCCGGGCGGCGGGTTTTCTATGGTTGGCGAAGAGAGATATAAAGATACGACCTGGGGAGTTGGAATGGCTCTGGCGTATACAGCTCCTTTGGGCAAGTTGCGTATAACCGGCGGTGCCCCCACCGAATTTAGTAAAAAGGTGGCGGTGCCTGTCCGCCCATGGGGCAATGCGATCGATGATCTATTTACCAGCACCGATCACTGCCGGGGCTTTGGCAAAGAGAAACTTGAAACACATGAGATATACAAGGCCATTGACCAAGACGGCGATAAAGATGTTTGCGTTAAAATGCTGAAACATTACAACCCGGTTGTCAGGGCAATTGCCGCTAAAAAACTTGCACAATTGGGAGCAGTCAAACAGTTGCAGCATGCACTTGCCCACCCGGACCCGCGTGTTCGCCGGTCTGTATGTGAAGGAATATCCAATGACAACGGCTTTTTTAGAGGGTTGGACGGCAGGAGCAAAGGATTTTTAGCTCCGCAGGTAGTCTCTGATGCTTTTGTGCCCTATTTTGTGAAAACACTAAAAGCTCCAAATGTTGCTTTGTGGGAAACCGATGGCGTTTTGTACGCCTTTTCCAAGGCAAAACCGGAAGATATTCGCAGGAATCTTGACTTGATCAAACCGTGGCTGACGCACGAAGACTGGTATCTACGGGAGTCGGCATTTTATGCGATGCTCGGATTGCGTGAAACGATCAAGCCCAAAGAGCTATTCATGATGGCCGAAGTCTTCGCCAATGAAATGCACAGTAAGCCGCAGATTAATTACGCGGGCGCATTTAGTTACCTGTTTAAAAAGCTCAAGGTGAAACTTGCTCCGGAAGATATGAATAGATTCGCCCGAATCATCGCCAGCCAGATATCTGATCCCAAAATCCCGGGCGAAATGGGAGAGCCTGCAAAGCAGCAATGTGCCTTCAAAGCAGGGATGGCGCTTAAAGGTATGGATAAGAGTGTGTATGCTTCCTTGCAGAATGAATATGCTCGCTATTTCAAGAATTGGACGCTGACTCAGCATTCCGGCTGGATGATCACTGGCAGTAAGTGGACCGACCCCATGGATGTCGTGCTTGGGGCGATGGGTGAAGATGGCAACGTTTTGTGTCAGGCTTTGAAAGCGGTCCTGCAGGATATTGACAGCGGTAAAATCTCTCTGGGCAAAAGACCCAATAAAGATGTCGTGCCTGCACTGAAAAAAGCGATCGGAGAGTATGAAAAGAAATATGGCGCAGTAAAGGCGAGATATTTCAGGTAAATCCGTGCAAACGTTTGAAAATATTGTAGCAGAGGGCCTGTGAGTGAAAGCATCAAGGATGCTCTGTGAGTCATCCTTGACGCTCAGATAAAACAACCGGGAAAATGGGGCAATGAAGTTCATCAACGCTGACCCAAACTGACCGTTCAAGAAAGGAAACGCAATGGAAATAAGTAATCGAAGCGGAAAAGTATTAACCCTTTGTGCTGCGCTGGTTTTATTCCAAACCTTTGTTGCTGCGGCGAATGACCCTGTGGGACGCCCCAACGTCATTATCATCCTTGCTGACGATCTGGGCTGTGGTGACATGAGCCTTTACGATGGCTGGATCAAGACGCCTAATATCGACCGTATGGCTACCGAAGGTGTCCGGTTTACAGACTTTCATTCCAATGGCTCGGTATGCAGTCCTACAAGAGCCGCTTTTATGACAGGCCGGTATCAACAAAGGGCTGGGATTGTCAGTGTGATTGTCGGGCGTCGGGATAAGATTGGTTTGGAACCCTCTGAAGTGACCATTTCGGGATTATTGAAGAACGCTGGTTATAAGACGGCTCTATTCGGTAAATGGCATTGCGGAACAGATATTCGCCATAATCCTACCAATCATGGATTCGACGAGTTTATCGGCTTTCTGCCTGGTGGCTGTGATTACCTGACGCATGGCAATTGGATGGACGGTACCGGGGTAAAGAATCAAAAGGGGTACTCCACGGATATTATAACAGACCGATCCGTTGATTTTATCAGGCGAAATAAGGACAAACCGTTCTTTTTATATGTCGCTCATCAGGCGGTTCACAACTACTATCAGATCCCTTCGGACCCACCGGGAACCCGGGGCAGGGATATACCGCTAAGCGGAAAAGAAGCACAACGCAGATACAAGATCATGTTGAAAGATTTGGACAAGGGTGTGGGCAAGATTCTGGATACGCTTAAAGAACTCGACCTGGATGAGAATACTTTCGTGTTCTTCTTCTCAGACAACGGCGATGTGAGAATGAGTCCCAATGAACGCCCTTACCGCGGCGGCAAGTTCAGCAATTACGAAGGCGGCCATCGCGTGCCGGCAGTCGCCAGATGGCCCGGCCGGATCAAGGCAGGGTGGACAAGCGACGCGTTGACTGTGGGAATGGATCTTCTGCCGACCGTTATGGATATTGTGGGCGTCGATATTTCCAAACAAAGAAAATTTGACGGGATCAGCATAAAAGGCCACTTGTTAGACCAGGCTGACCTGCCCGATCGGAAGGTATTTTTCGGATGTGAACCCGAACCAGGGACCGCTTTAGGGACAGCCATGCGAGACGGAAACTGGAAAATGCAGACCAGGGGCGATGTTGTCGAATTGTACGATTTGAGCAAGGATATCAAGGAAACAACAAACATTGCCGAAAGGCACCCTAATCGCACAAAAGTAATGAAGGCAGCCATCGCCAGGTGGAAGCTGGAGGTGACGCCTCCAAAAAAATAACTGAAGAAAACATTGAAACATGCAAACAGATCGGAAAAGGAAACACAATGAAGAGAAGTAATCGAAGAAGAATGCTATTAACCCTGTGCGCGGCAGTGATGGCGATGCAAACGTTTATGCTGGCAGCGACTATTCCTGTCGGGCGTCCCAACGTCATTATCATCCTTGCTGATGACCTGGGATGTGGTGACATGAGCCTTTATAATGGCTGGGTCAAGACGCCTCGCATCGACCGGATGGCCGCCGAGGGTGTCAGGTTTACCGACTTTCACTCTAACAGTTCGGTGTGCAGTCCGACGCGCGCGGCATTGCTTACAGGCCGTTATCAGCAGCGTGTGGGGATTGTTGATGTGATCGCCGGGCATCTGGAGACGCCCGGACTGGAGGCCACCGAACTGACGATTCCACGACTCATGAAGCAGAACGGGTACCGGACCGCACTATTTGGCAAATGGCACCTGGGTCCGAAGCCGAGGCATAATCCGATCCACCATGGTTTTGACGAGTTTGTCGGTTTCCTTCCCGGGGGAAGTGATTACCTCAACCATCGAAATTGGCGGGACGGTTTGGAAGTCAAAGACCAGAAAGGGTATGGCACCCACCTCATCACGGATAAATCCGTTGATTTTATCAAACGCAACAAGGATAACCCGTTCTTTCTATACGTTGCTCATCAGGCGGTGCATAACTACTACCAGATCCCTTCGGACCCACCGGGGACCCGGGGCAGGGACGTACCTCTTCGCGGCAAAGAAGCGCAGAGAAGATACAAGATCATGCTGGAAGATTTAGACAAGGGAGTCGGCAAGATCATGGACACGCTCAAAGAGCTTGACCTTGATGAGAAAACTTTGGTGATTTTTTTCTCAGATAACGGCGATGTTCGAATGAGTCCAAATGAACGGCCTTACCGCGGCGGCAAGTTTAGCAATTACGAGGGCGGCCATCGCGTGCCGGCAGTGGCCCGGTGGCCCAAGCGTATCAAGGCGGGCTGGACCAGCAATGAGTTGACTGTTGGAATGGATCTTTTGCCTACGATCATGGATATTGTGGGTATCGATATTTCCAAGCAACGTAAGGTTGATGGGATCAGCATAAAGAACCATTTGCTGAATCAAGCCGATCTGCCTGATCGACGCGTCTTCTTTGGATACGAACCCAAATTGGGTACGGCCATGCGGGACGGCCATTGGAAAATGCAGACCAGGGGCGATGTTGTCGAATTGTACGATTTGAGCAAGGATATCAAGGAAACAACCAACATTGCCGATCAGTACCCCAATCGCACAAAAGCCATGAAAGCAGCGATCGACGCCTGGAAGCAGGAGGTGACAGCACACCCGGGGGTGACTGACGATGCCCGCGAAACAAAAGGCCAGATTCGCTAAGCGAAGGTGATAACATAGAACTTAATGCCTGGCCCTAAGCGGTCCCCTTGAGAAAGCACACCTCTTTTTTACGGAGCAAAACAGAGTCATGTCAAACAGATACACGAATAAGATAAGGCTATGGGGTATTGTGTGGGTCGTTATTGCGGTGGCCGGTTCGGTGTGCGGCGAGGAAATCAAGCTGTGGCCTGACGGCCCGCCCGGCGCCCTGGGTACGGAGAAAAACGACACGCCAACCCTGCAGACATTCCCATTGCCCTGGGATATGGATGGCCCGGTGCCGGCGGTGCTGTTGATCCCCGGCGGCGGTTACAAACACATTTCCGGGTATGGTACGTTCCGAGACTTTTTCCGAACGCGTCCGGTGCGTTTTTTCAGCATGAAGTATCGTCTGCCTGTGCATGGATATCGGCATCCTGCCCCACTGCAGGACGCCAGGCGGGCCGTGGCCATGATCCGCGCAAATGCCCAGAAATGGGATGTGGATCCCAATCAGGTCCTTGTGGTGGCGTTTTCATCCGGTGGGCACGTGGCCACAACACTGGCCACACATGAGAAGCCTGTCGAGCCCGATGCAGAGGACCGGGTTGAGCGTTTCAGTTCGCACCCCAACACTATGGCGTTATTCTGTCCGGTGGTCAGCATGAAGGACCACGCGCATGGCCCCTCGGTGGCTCGCCTTCTGGGCCCGGATCCCGACGCTACCCTCATTGACGACCTGTCCAATGAACTGCAGGTGACTGCCAGGACCCCGCCGACGTTTCTGGCCCATGCCAAAGACGATGGACTCGTGCCCCCTGAAAACAGCATGGTGTATCATGAGGCGCTCAAGCGTGCCCCTGTGGCAACCACACTGAAACTGTACAATCACGGCGGCCATGGCGTGACACAGAACCCCAACCCATGGAAAGCCGACCTGGGTGACTGGATCAGCGAGATGGGGATC
>JAIPFO010000145.1 GCA_021736565.1 Phycisphaerae bacterium
GGGTATTTTCATTGGGCTCAAGTTTTAGGGTCACTTGTTGATTCAAAAGAACTTTTATTGCATATTCCGTGGCCTCCGGTCCATAATACATCACCGGATAGCCGGGGCGTTTGGTTTCCGGGGTATCAACCCCCCAGAGACGAACGCGAGTATAGGGCTTATTTTTTTGGGGGTCGGCAATGTCGATATCCAAGGTGTCACCATCGACCACGTTAATGACGGTGGCCGTTTTATCCTGGTATCTCTGGCGATCTGTCCCGGTGGATTTCGAAGCAATGGGAAACTGTTGTGACAGGACAAGCAGTAAAGCCAAAGAGGCCACTATCCATTTTATCCGATGTAAGTATTTTCGGGATAAAGGTTTACGAGTCATAATGATCCTCTTTCGTCTCAATTAATTCAAGTATCTCGCTAGGGAAATGATATTTTACTTGAATGCTGTGGAGATAACGATAAAATTTTCAGATGATAGGATCGCTGAAAACAGATCATAAAACAATGCCATAGAAACAGAGAGAAAAATGCCTAAGAAAACAATCTGGAATCGTTTTGGCAGTTGGCTTCGCCCCGGGCATCATCCCGGCCAGGTCAACGAAGTCGTTCAACATGACGCCGAGGGTGCTATCATAGGGCCTGGTGACATTCAAAATATGGCCGAAGAGGCTCCTCTTTCGACACTTGAGCTTCGCCGGGAGAGGCAACTTCTGGCGATGGAAGAGAATTTCACCCGGTTGGTCGATGTGCTTGAATCTATGAATGAAAATGTCATCGAGCAACGCAAGCACAGTGCCGAGCTGAACAGTCGCATGGAGTTTGTGGTTGATACGCTTAGCAGTCTGCCAGATAGCACGGAAAGCCAGGTTGTCGCGCTTAAGGGGATGGCTGAGGCGTTGCAAAATCAATCTCAGTTGCATCAGCGAGTCGCCGAATCGCTCGATAGCCTGCCCGAGCAGAATATCGCCCAGATCGAAAAGCTTAACGAAATCACCCAGAACCTGGAAAGTTCCATTGTTGTCCAGAATCGCCAGGCCGACTCGCTAAACAATTTTGACAATTCAGTGCAGGGGATGCTTGATAACTCCAAGGCTCAAACGATCTCCATGGCTAATATTGGAAAAATGCTCGAAGACAACGAAGTTCACCTGCAAAACATGATCGTCAAACAAAACACACGCTTCGGCTGGCTAATGGGTGTTATGGCGATGCTGGGCATTGCCGCAGTAGCGGCCATTGCGGTGATTGTCTGGATGCTGGTGAAACAGAAATAATTTTGACGCCGGCGTCAAAATTATTTTTGCTCCCTGATGTTTAATGCGAATATGGACATCAGTGTGAAAAGTGATTTACTCCAAATATCCCAGGTCATTCAATCGCTGTTTGATCATGTCTTCTTCATCGTCTGAAAGATTGGCTGACGGTTTCGCCGTTGCCGAACTGGGAATGTTTGTACTGCCATTTGCCTGCTGGCGTTTGACTTCAACCGGTTCAGTAAAGGCTGCTTCTAACACATTTCCTTCGATGTGGTCTGGAATTGCGACTCCTAACGCGGCATAGATCGTTGGGACAACATCGCAAATATGAGCAACCATTTTCGTGGAAGTTTTTATGCCCGCGCCCGCCACGACATACATTCCCTCGGGGCGATGACAACCGGCCATACCGCTTTGCTTCGAATCAAGGAATTCGTTCCCCTTCAAAGATCGCACCGGTAGATACCCGTTACCGGGTATCAGGATCAAGTCAGGCGAATTATCATCTCGCTGGTAATCCTTACCGTAAATTTCTTCAGGTGTTTTTGCATCGGAAAAGAGTTTTTGGCCATTCTTCGGATCCGTAACTTTGGTGAAATGCTGTTTCAATTCGGCCACTATTGAATCATATTGCCCGGCGGGCACGGTTCCATCCTTTTGCCGGCCCTCCAGATTGATATGCAAAAAGGCGTCATGGGCGGTATGAGCAATAATTGCTTTAGTTTTTGACCATTCCAGCGAAAGTTTCGTCGCCAGCTCGCCATAGTCCTTTTTATGTGATTTATCGCCAAATATTCTTGCTACATTTTTCTTTAATCGTTGAATGGTTCGGCTCATCCATCTTTGCGAAACCAGATATCCCCATTCTTTTAACATACAATTGGGTTTGATCTTAGCGATAATCGGTCCATGGCCATGATCGCTGATAACAAAGACCAGGCCGTCATCGCCCGCCATATCTGCCAGTTTGCCAATGACATCATCCAGGTGTTTGAACATATCCATAACAGGCTGCTCATAATGCGGGTATTGATCCCAGCCCGCCGGGGTCAACAGCGTCCATATTTTATGCAGTATCCTGTCGGTTTGCTGCAGTTCAACCATCATAACATCCCAATCGGTTTGCTCTGCTGCCAATTCTGCCAATGCCACACTCTGGTCAAAAATTCGCTGGGTTCGCTGAAGGTTTTCAAGAATTTTTCCCCGATCGGCAATGTCACAATCCTCCCATGCCCCCAATAGATCGTAATCGGGAATTCGTTTCAGAACCTTTTCCTTGAAATCAGAAGGATAGGTGCTGTCATACTCAATCCCCGGTGAACCATAGCCCGCGACCATAATCCCATTAATTTCAAATGGCGGGTATGTATGCGGCAGATTCAAACTTACAACTTTATAGTTAAGCCGTCCCAGGTAAGACCACAACGTTTCAGACCGAAGACTGCCGGAACCGCTGAGTTTCAATGAATTGTTCTTACTATTATAATCTTCAAATCCCAAAACGCCATGCTTGCCCGGCATGACGCCTGTCATCATCGTACTCCAGGCCGCAGGTGTTACCGGTGGTTCGGTTGACTGCAATACCCCCGAAGTTCCCCCCTTACGCAGTGCGTCGAGCCGAGGCATCACTCCCTTGGCGATTATCGGGTCTAAAACATCCCAGGTCATGCTGTCCAGTCCGATCATCATCACTTTTTGTTTTATATCTGACATATGGTCTCTCATCGTTAGGTTTGATTGCCAATGTTGCACTTTAACAAGTAAAACGCTTTGAAAAGTATATCCTCTCCGATAGAATGGGTAAAGTACAAAAATTCCATTGGAATCCGGTCACAGATTCTTTACAATCCAGTACTTAAATGAAATGAAACCAAAAAAGACGCCAGCGTCATAAGTATTTTTGAAGCTCGTTTTCCGCGTCTTAAAGAACGATATATCGCTCCAAAATTGACTTTTGACGTGGGAATCAAAAAAGGATCTTCTATGAAAGCAATGATAATTGGCCTGGATGGTGCGACCTGGGATGTGCTGGACGATGAGTTCCTCACCAGATTCATGCCGAATCTTAAACGTTTGAAAGAGACCGGCACAAGCGGCACGCTGCAATCCACCCTGCCGCCCATTACGCCTGCGGCCTGGACCTCCTGTCTGACCGGTGTGGAGCCCTGCCATCACGGCCTGGTCGATTTTAAACGTTACTCCTTTTCTGATAACTGGTTACGTATTACAAACTCCTCCCATGTCCGGGTGCCTAACCTCTGGCATTACCTTAGTGACAACAATTTACGGATCGCCAGTATCAATGTGCCATTTACATACCCTGCCTATCCGGTTAACGGTATCCTGATCGGCGGGATGGGCACACCCGGTGCTACCAGCGATTTTGTCTATCCCCCGGAGTTCAAAGAGACCTTATATGACCAGATTCCCGATTATGATATTGCCAACGGCTCTGTCGCGGTCAATAAGGGGCTCAGTGGGAATAAAGCGGAGTTCACCGCGAGCATTGAGAAGATAAAACGCCGCCTGGAATCCCGACTGGACCTGGCACGACTCGTCCAGAAACAGCAGCAGACCGATGTCATGATGGTGCAATTCCAGCAAACCGATCTGATCAAACATCGGTGCTGGCGCTATGTTTCACCAAAACTTCGGGATAATTATCCCTATCAGCGTGACAAGATATTTGAATTATTTGTAAAACTGGACCAGATTATTGGTGAACTGCTCAAAATGGCTGACAAGCAATCGAGCCTGGTCGCCGTTCTCAGCGACCACGGTTTTGGTCCCACCCCCTGGGTGGTCAATGTCAATGTCATTCTGGCCGATTGGGGATATATCAAACGGGCCCGGCCTATCAGCAGGGCCATTCGTCGTACCCGGCTGAATATCCGTAAAGGCAAAGGGCTCTCATCCCGACATGTCCCCCTGAGTATCCAGCTTCCAGTCGATTGGAGCAAAACAAGGGCCATCGTTGTCCAACGGCCCATCTATTCCTCCGTTCACCTCAATGTTAAAGGGCGTCAACCGGGCGGGATTGTCCCGCCCGGTGATGCGTATGACCAGCTCATCGCGGAATTAAAATCAAAATTTGAACAGTTCACGAATCCCATCAACGGTGAAAAAGTTTTTGACAAGGTCGTTGTTCCTAAAAAAGATTTTGACACGGACGCTCCATACGTTCTGGAAAGCTATGGCGATTTGATGCTTGTCCATAAGCCCCATTACCGGACCAGTTCTACCTTAAAAGCATCCAGGGGGCACATTGGTAAAATTAAAGATAATAATCTCAACGCGGCATGGCATTACCCCAACGGATTATTTATCCTCAACGGCAGGGGAATTCATGCCGGCAAAACCATTGACGCCAATATTTGCGATATCGCTCCAACGTTCTATTCCTGGCTGGGTATGCCTATTCCAGCTGAAGTGGATGGCCAACCCATTGTCGGTGCCTTTGAACAGTCTCCGACTATTGTCAAAAACAGAAATGTGCAGTATCCAGAAATATTCTTAGGAGAAAAGAAAGCACCTATCGAGGAAACCCAGGAAGAGCAGGAGGCCCTGGCCGAACAATTAAGGAATTTAGGTTATCTCGATTGACGCCAGAGCATTGAATGGCTTGAGAATAAAAAACACAGGAAAACATATCCCATGAGAATTGCCTTACTCAGTGATTTTAAAAATGACACCTTGCGAAATGTGCAGATCATCACGCGGAAACTCTACAAAGGACTTCTCCGCAACGGCCATGACGTCATGACGCTGAGCTACAGGAACCTCATGATGCAAGTGAGCCCACTGCCGGGGAAAACCCTGAGCCGAAAGTTTGGCAAAAAAAAGACGGACCAGCTATGCCAGGCTATTCTGAGCGATTACCAACCCGATCTGGTGGTGGTGCTAAGCTTTCGGCATTTTGACGCTGAGACGATTATGCTGCTTCGTGAGAAACTCCCTAAAGCAATTTTTGCCGGGTGGTACGAAGATTCACTTGATGGCCTGGATGAATCGGTTAAGGCTATGTGCCGTCAGTTTGATTGGCTATTCGCTACGGGGGGGGGCGAACTCTTTAAAGGTATTGTCAATGATTGTGGTATCCGCGGCGCTTTTATGCCCAACCCCTGCGACCCGGATATTGAAAGACGACACAATGTGCCGGAGTGCTATCAAAGTGACCTTCTGTTCATTGGGAAACTCTCACACAAATACCGCGGTACCGACGCGTCCCGTGCTGACCTGGCTAAAATCCTGGTCGATCGTTTCGGCATGAAAATTATCGGCTCTGCCGGCCATGACAAGGTGCTCGGCATGGACTATTACCGCCACATCTGCGGGGCGAAAATAAACCTGTCGGTTAATGCCACAAATGATATTCGCATGTATCATTCCGACCGGTTGATCAATTGCATGGGATGCGGGGCGTTTGTCATCGCCAAGGAAGTCCCCGATGCGAATCTGCTCTTCAAGGATAACGAACACATACGCTATTTTTCAGAAAACGACGAATGTATTGAACTGGTGGACTATTACCTGACCCATGATGCTGAACGCCAGAAGATTGCTGATAAAGGTTTGGAATATACCCATCGGATGTTCAACTGTGAGCGAATCGCCAAAGATATTATAGATGTGATCACTACCGGGGATTACGATGAGCCGTGGAAAGAAATCGTGTAGGATGGTGGAAGTGCTTACGCCCTACTTATGCGGTTTCAAAACCGGCTCTACTTTACAGATGTAGGTTGTATCGGCGGGGACATCTTTGAGCACAATTGCCCCGGCGGCGATAATCGCCCGGTCGCCGATTGTAATACCACCCAGGATAATTGCCCCGGCCCCGATATGGACATTATCACCGACCTGGGGATAATCCTTCTCATTGTCATATTGAAGCCCCAGGGTGACATTCTGGCGGATCGAACAGTTCTGGCCCAATTTTACTTTGCTGCTGATGATAATACCCACCGGATGAGAAAAATCGGTACTGGCGGGAATTTTCGATATATTCATATCGCAAGCGGTAATCAATCGCAGGTCCCATCCTCGCCAGATGCAGATACAGAGGTCCCGAAGAAAATTCTTGAACTTTTTGATCCGATGCAGGATTGGCCGTAATGTTACCCGGTAACTATTATAAAATATGCCCATAACTCTACTTTACAACCGAAACTTCAACCATTTTTTGGATTTCAAAGACTTTACCGCTTAGCACATCTTTGAGTTTACACTTTAACGTAAGATTGGAATGTCCCGGCTTCTTGCCCTGGTCCCAGGGAAGTTGGAATTTGTAATGATAGGCCAAAAAACCATTCATCCAGTAGTCACCCAACTGTTGGGGGCTATACTCCCATCGGTCGATCAGACGCTCCCCCTCAACCGCTGCCAGGTCCCAAAGCTCTAATTTTAGATGTCCAACACTCTTAATATCATCATTCTGGCTGTCATAACACTTCAAATAAACCGTAATACCATCATCCAGGCCGTCTTGATCTTCATCGTAAGCCAGTGTATACCGCCCGAATTTGATCCTGTCCAGCTGAACCAATAACCCCATCCGATCGGGACCAAAACCCTGCAATGTCTCCAACTGCCCCTGCAACGTGTCAATTTCCCGCTGCCTGGCACAATTTTCCTGAGTTAGCTGGACAATCTGAGCACTCAGGTCAGCAATTGTCGGGCCCTGAACCGCATCGGAAGGTCCAAGGTTGCATCCAGAGAGCAATCCGATAGCCAAAAAAACACTAATTAAAGGTATGCATTTCCACATGTGCAGTATTTTAACGCCGAAACAGGCAGATTTCAAACAATTATATCAATCTTTTTTTTGACGCCAGTTCTGCAGCATGGGCAAGTCCATCTTATTCACTATCTTCAGGCTTCTCGGGCATGACTTCCAGGATGGAGTCGGCGACGCCGTATTCGACGGATTGCTCGGCGTTGATCCAGTAGTTTCGGTCGCAATCCTTCTCGACGGTTGCCAGGTCTTTACCGGTATGGGTGGATATAATCTTATACAGACTGTCACGCACTCGCAACATTTCCTCGGCTTCGATCTGGAGATCGGTTGCCGGCCCGGTGATCTGGCCGCGAATAAGCGGCTGATGCAAGAGCACGCTGGAATTGGGCAGGATAAACCGTTTGCCCTTGGCCCCACCTAAGAGCAGTACCGCGCCCATACTGGCCGCCATCCCAACGCAATAAGTTGCTACGTCACATCGCAAAAAATTCATGGTATCATAGATCGCCAGCCCGGCAGAAACCGACCCACCCGGCGAATTAATATAAAAGTGGATGTCACTTTTAGAATCTTCATTGCTGAGGAACAGTAACTGTGCCACGATCAGGTTGGCGGTATCGTCTGTGACAGGGCCACCCAGGAAAATGACCCGGTCGCGTAATAATCGCGAATAAATATCATAAGCCCGTTCGCCACGGCCGGTTGTTTCGACTACCATTGGGATCAATTGTGACATAATTATACTCGTATTTAAATAGTGTTAAGTGTTAGGTATTAAGAAAGAAACAGGGGCACCAAAAAATGACTTCCTGTCTATTTCTTGCTCTCATCATCCATGCTCAGGACTTCATCAACCAGGCCCCATGCCTTCGCTTCTTCAGCGCTCATATAATGGTCACGCTCGGTTTCACTCTGGATTTTTTCAAGCTTTTGGCCGGTATGATCCACCAGTATCTTGTTGATCATCTCCTTGGTCTTAATGATCTCTTTGGCCTGAATTTCGATGTCAGCAGCCTGGCCGCTCACGCCGCCCCAGGGTTGGTGGAGCATGATCTTTGAATGGGGCAGGGCAAACCGTTTCCCCTTGGTCCCGGCGGCCAATATCACCGCACCGCCGCTGGCGGCATGGCCGATACAATAGGTGCAGACGTCCGAATGGACAAACTGCATCGTATCATAAATCGCCATGGTGTCGTCCACGCTGCCGCCTGGGCAGTTAATGTAAAGATGGATATCCGCCCCGCGTTTAAGATTGTCAAGATAGAGCAGCGACTTGATGATCACCGAACAGATCGTGCCA
This sequence comes from Phycisphaerae bacterium, assembly GCA_021736565.1. GTDB lineage: Bacteria > Planctomycetota > Phycisphaerae > Sedimentisphaerales > SM23-30 > JAIPFO01. The sequence continues at coordinate 8,288 of JAIPFO010000145.1, forward strand.
TGACTGGTCACATAGGAAGGGTCCAGAGGCATATCCAGGAACAGGCAACGATTTTCCAGCAGCATTTCGTTCAACCCCATTTCGCGGGTACGCTGATAGCCACTGCCGCCGGCCAATTGGGCGGGATGTCGAATTAATTCAGGACGGAATGATGTCATATTGTATGCTCCAGTTGAGGAGAACCTCGTAATAATCGTATTTGATACCGAAAATCGGTATTTTTTATGCAACGCCTATCCTTGGACGTTCAGCACTCTCTCGAAAAAAAGTCTGGACGGGGTTTTCGTCCCGAC
>JAIPFO010000146.1 GCA_021736565.1 Phycisphaerae bacterium
CAAGGTACGCACCTACGACCTCAAGCCGGAAATGTCCGCTGACGGGGTAGGCGATGTGGTCATGGAACGGCTGGCCAAAGATGAATTCGACGTCATGATGATCAATTTTGCCAACCCAGACATGGTGGGCCATACCGGCGATATGGACGCCGCGATCAAGGCGGTTGAAACCGTTGATCGCAATGTCGGCAGAATCGTCGATAAGATCCTTAAGATGGGCGGCTCAGCCATTATCACCGCGGACCATGGCAATGTCGAGTTGATGTTCGACGAATCCACCAACGGCCCATACACGGCACATACAACTTACCCGGTCCCTTTGATCGTGGTGGATGAAAAGTACAAATCCTGTACGCTCCGCCAGGGCGGCCGTTTGGCAGATGTTGCCCCAACCGCCTTGCACATCATGGGCCTTGAGAAGCCCGAAGAGATGACCGGGGAGTCCTTGATCGTGGAATGAACAACGCCAGCGTCATCATTATTTTGAGACGTTTTTTCGCATCGGATCTTTCATACATAGTTTTTGACTTTTGACGCGTTCCTCATGATAAATAAAATCCAAAAAGTCTTAAAAAAATACTGGGGATACGACAGTTTCCTGCCGCTCCAGCGTGAAGCCATGCAATCGGCCGGCACGAACCACGATTCGCTGGTCGTCTTGCCGACCGGTGGCGGAAAATCACTATGCTACCAGGCCCCCGCGGTGACCATGGAAGGGATGGCGATTGTCGTTTCACCGTTAATCTCACTGATGAAAGACCAGGTCGATTCACTGAACGAATGCGGTATCCCCGCCGCCCGTATTGACAGCACCCAAAATGCCCTGGAGCAGCGGGACATATGCGCCCAAATCCGAAATAACCAATTAAAATTGCTCTATGTTTCACCCGAAAGGCTTATTGGCGGCAATTTCCTGTCATTTCTTACCCGTGCTCACATTTCCATGATCGCTATTGACGAGGCCCATTGTGTGAGCATGTGGGGCCACGACTTTCGGCCGGAATACCACAAACTCAGCCTGCTCAAGCAAACCTTTCCCAATATCGCTGTCCACGCCTATACCGCCACCGCCACCGAGCAGGTTCGAATGGATATCATTGCACGGCTCACGCTGGACAATCCCACCGTACTGATCGGGTCATTCGACCGGCCCAACCTCACTTATAAATTCCAGCGGCGGGATAACCTCATCGACCAGCTCACCGAGATTATCGACCGCCACCAAGATGAATCCGGCATCATTTACCGCATCAGTCGTAAAGATGTTGAAGAAACCTGCCAGAAACTTTGCAAAAAAGGCTATCGCGCCGCACCCTACCACGCCGGGATGGAAGACAATAAGCGACAGAAAAACCAGGATGCTTTCATCAAGGAAAAGGTTGATATTATTGTCGCGACGATCGCCTTTGGGATGGGCATCGATAAATCCAATGTCCGCTATGTGATTCACGCCGGGATGCCAAAATCACTGGAAAACTACCAGCAGGAATCCGGACGGGCCGGACGAGACGGGCTGGAAGCCGAATGCCATCTGATCTATTCCGGTAACGACTTCCATATCTGGAGCTTTATCATGCAGGATATGGAGGCCAGGGCCAAAAAAATCGCCATGGACAAGCTTAACCACATGTTTCAGATATGCTCGGGAATCACCTGCCGCCACCAGGCCATTCTTTCATATTTCGATCAATCGCTCGACAAAGACAACTGTGGGGCCTGTGACGTCTGCCTCGGGGAGGTGGACACCCTGGACGATGCCCAGATCATTTCGCAGAAAATCCTCTCCAATATCCTGCGGCTCGACCAACACTATGGCGCCGAATACAATGCCCTGGTGCTCACCGGGTCGCGCGATATGCGAATCCTGGAAAACCGTCACGATCAGCTCTCAACCTACGGGCTGCTCTCTGAAACACCCAAAAAAGTCGTTCGCGACTGGATCGGGCAACTGACCGCCCAGGGCTGTATCAAGCCCGCCGGCGAGTATAACGTCTTAAACGTGGCCGAACCGGGTTGGGATGTACTTCGCGGTAAAAGCACCCCCCGGCTGCTCAAACCCGCCAAAAAGAAAAAAACTACGGTCACCAAATCATCGTCCGCTGGCAGCGAATCCTGGCAGGGGGTCGATCGTGCCCTGTTTGAGATCCTGCGAATTCTTCGACGAGATACCGCCAGCAGTAAAGGGATCCCGGCTTATCTGGTCTTCGGCGACACCTCCCTGCGGGATATGGCACGGCTGCGCCCCACCACCCCGGAAAACTTCCTCCAGGTCCACGGCGTCGGCGAACAGAAACACAAACAATACGGCAAGATATTCATGAAAGCGATTACCCGGCATTGCCAGGCCAATAATCTCGAGATGAACGTTATTTGAGGTTTGTCTCAAAAGTCGATATTGATGCGAAAAATGCCGATTAGACACCGGAATCAACACTTTAAAATCTCAGAACGCCAGCATCGTATTTTAAGCCAGCACCCTTCATTCTCTTGTCGTCAATTTCAGCGATTGTGCATCTTTTTGGGTCTCAAAAAATATTTTCCTCTTGTAAAAATCCCAGTTGTATTCGCCCGCTCTCTATGTTATATTGTCCCGCTTGATAGCGTCCCCCTTACTTGACGCCAGCGTCATACCAATCTTTAAATCCCATTTTCTACGCTTTAAACGGTGATATAAAGGACAAAAATCAACTATTGACGCCAAAACACCGACTCACACTGTAATGCGACTCCTTCAGGCATATCCTGCTTGAACACGTATGACAAAAAAAATTCAACAGAGAAGCTTATGCCCCATCGAAACGGACAAATTCAGTTGAGATGGGCCTCTTATTTTCCACAAATAAAAAGGCACTAAGAAAACAGGAAAACCAAAATGATTATCGCCACCCCCAAAGAAATTAAAACTCACGAATATCGCGTTGGCTTGACGCCTTCCTGCGTTAAATCCTTTGTCGCTCGCGGCCACACCGTTCTGGTCGAGAAAGACGCCGGCCTGAATACCAGTTTCTCTAACGAGGAATATCAGGACGCCGGGGCAACGATCCTGTCGGACAGGCAAAAGCTCTATGATGACGCCGAAATGATCATTAAGGTCAAAGAACCGATCCGCCCAGAATATGACCTGCTCCATGACGGGCAGATCCTCTATACCTACCTCCATCTGGCGGCCAATCAAGAACTCACCGCGGTTCTGCTGGATAAAAACATTACCGCCATCGCCTATGAGACCATCGAAACACCCGTTGGGGCCTTGCCCTGCCTAAAGCCCATGAGCGAAATCGCCGGGCGACTGGCCGTTCAGGAAGGCGCCAAATACCTCGAAAAACCCTTCGGCGGACGGGGCATCCTGCTCGGCGGTGTACCGGGGATCCAACGCGGTAAAGTGGCCATACTCGGTGGTGGTGTGGCTGGGACGAACGCCTGTAAAATTGCCGTTGGGATCGGGGCCGATGTAACGATCCTCGATATCAGCTCGGACCGTCTGGCCTACCTGGACGATATTTTCGGACCCCGAATCAACACGCTCTATAGTAATGACTGCAATATCGAAAAAATCTGTGCCGAATCCGATGTGATCATCGGCACGGTTCTGGTGCATGGGGCCAAGGCCCCCCGCCTCATCCGTAAAGAACACCTGGCGATAATGAAACAAGGAGCAGTCCTGGTCGATGTCTCTATCGATCAAGGCGGTTGTATCGAAACCTCGGTCCCCACAACGCACGATGACCCCATTTACGTTATCGACGATATCGTCCACTATTGCGTGGCCAATATGCCCGGTGCCGTGGCCCTCTCATCAACCCTGGCCCTCACCAGCACCACCCTCCATTATGGCCTGATCATCGCCGAGCTTGGCCCACTAAACGCCTGTAAATCCTCCTCCGATATCGCCCTGGGGATGAACTGCCCCCAGGGGAAATGCACCTATCAAGGGGTCGCCGAGAGCCATGATATCCCATACACGCCTCTGGAAACGCTGTTATAGCGATTGGGACGCTTTCTTACCCGGCCATCGCCAGTATCTGCCCAACAATAATTTTCAACGCGATCAGCGTCAAAATAACCTTTATCACCTTTTTGAACGTTGCGTCTGATACTTTATTGATCATTTTTTTACCGGCCAATGTTCCAACGATCACTGCTGTGCATAATCCCAGTAAAACAGGCCAGTGCACAAAGACATTCATCCCGATAAAACCGAAGAATGGTATCTTCAAAATATGACAGACCACCTGGCAGGTCGCCTTGGTGGCCACCAACTCTTCCTTGATCACATCTTCCCGCACAAAGAAAACCGCGATAAACGGCCCGATCGCACCAAAGAATATCCCGATCACCCCGGCCACCAATCCCACTGGCACAAAGATACCAAATGGCCGACTCATCTTCTTCTTCCCTTTGGGTAGCCAGGTTACTACCAGAATAAAAAATCCCATCAATAACTTCACCACCGTTTCATCCAGCAGCCGAAACAGAAAAAGCCCTGCAACCATCCCCGGCACCAGCCCGATTAGAAAAAATCCAATTATCTTCCACTTGACATGGGATAGAAAAAGCAATACCCGCGTCCCATTGCTCACCACCTGCACCGCACCATGCAGCGGCACCACATACCCCGCCTCCACCACCAGCGCAATCACCCCCAGCAAAACAGTCCCGCCCCCCAGCCCCGTCATGCCCGATATAAACGAACAGACCAGTGCCGCGATAGCTAATAGGATAAATGACAATAGTGATAATGACATGTCACACAAACTACCATTAAGCGATGACGTTGGCAATATAAAAAAAGACGCAAGAACAGCTAATGGCTCTTGCGTCTTATTTATCTAAAAATGTAAAAAGATGTTCATAGTGGTTATTTATTCAGGTTTGGCCTCACCGGCATCCGCGCCCGCTTTGGGCTTTTCTTCAACCGGAACATCTTCGATCAGCTCATCCAGTTTCTTGGTGAGGTTACCCGCCTGCCACGAAGGAATTTCATACACCCAGCCGGTGTGTTTTTTAGTGAAATCCCCTGATGCCTGATACGCCTTGATCTTGGCATCATTTTCTTCGATCTTCTCGTCCGATTCCGTCTGCTGGCCGGTACTCATCGTCTGGTTGATCTTTTTCTGGATCTCCTGCAGACCCTTCATATCGCCAAAACTCGACTGACAGACCGCATAGGTCTTATCGCCCTCTTGAGCCATTTTAAAGGTGCATATCGTCGAATCTTTCAACTCCACAACGTAAGTGATATTGAAATCAAGATTTTTCGTCTCAGCCGATTCCTGCTGCACCCCCGCCATCTCCAACCGGGTCGCTGCCGAAAAGACACTATTGTATTCAGTCCCTTTCGCCTGCTTGCCCTCGGGGATATTCTCCAAGGCGGCATTGCCCTCTTGGTCCGACTTGATCGTATAGCTCCGCTGGCCGTGCGAAACCGTTACCCGGGCAATATTCTCCTTATCGACCATAAAGAGCTTCTTCTCGGCATAATTCAGCCCGGTCATCTGCAGCCATTTCACATTGGGCGACACATAAACCTGGTTGCTTACCTTGTTATCGTCACTGATCTGGCGAACATAGGAGCCGCCGGCCTGGGGGTCGCGCTTGCCGATGATCAACCCGGTGATCAGCTTGTCATCTTTATCATAGAAGCGAACGATATTCTTAGTCACCCGATCTTCTTTGCCCTTAATGTCGATATCCACTTCCAGATCGGCATGGTTCTCCGGATTATCCGTGACCATTTCGGCCACCTTAATATCCAGGCAATTGCCGATCAGTTCATTGACCTTGGAGGTCAGGGCCGGATAATTATCCATATCGGCCAGCACAAACTGCTTGCCCTGAAGGATCAGGTTGGCATGTTTCTCGCCGGCCCCCAATTCGATCCGGGCAATAACCTTGGTATCCAACCCCTGTATCAAGGGCCGTTCCACTTGGGTCGTTTTTTTAACCCGGTTGCTCATCGCCGAGATCGCCACCGCCAGCACAACCATCACCGCCGCGACAAGTCCTAAAACTGCTAACTTTTTATCACTCATAAAATCATCTCACTTATTATCTTAAAAATCTGTCATTGATTATTTGTACATCCAAAGAACCATCTGTCAATACAGACACGCTCTATTCCTCAATGCGTCCCAGGTAGCGATAGCGTAGGGCACTTCGCCGAATCGCCAGGATAATCGAGATCACCAGAATAAGGGCCGGGGCCAGCAGGATATTAACCAGCTTAAGCTTCGTCCCCAGGGCTTCAACTTTTTCACGCCGGTTCTTCTGAACATCGTTCAAACGAATCTGGGCCTGACGCTTCTTGGTTTCAAATTCTTCACTCTGCTTGTTCAATTGCGTAATATCCCCGGTACTGACCCCTTCGCTCTGCATCTTGCGAATCAATTCCATCTTGGACTCGTCCAGTTTCTTAATTTCCGCCTTGATCTCGTCAACTTCCTTGGCGGTTTCTTCCTCGGCCGCACTTTCAATGTCATCGACGACGGTAAAAGGCCGACTGAAACTGCCGCGACTGCGGATAGCGATCAAATCGCCAGATCCCAGTAAATTCTCAATGGTATTAACCAGCAGGGCGTTATTGTCACTGATCATGGAGATCATGCCAAACCCGCTCCTGCGATAGGCCAAAAACGGCAGATCACTGACAAAATCAACATCACTGAACACCGCCACGGCACAATCTTCGGTGGCCTTGGTCAGGTGCGTCTCAGGCGTATCTTTCGTCGGGTCAGCCGCCTTCTGATCGTCTGAGGCGTCCGGCTTTTCTTCTTTGAGCCCCTCAGGAAACGCCGAGGCGAATTTCCCGGTGATCATACAGCCCATCATAACCGGCTCGGTACCGGGAATAAATCGTTTCATCAGTTGTGACGCCATCATAGGCCAGTATTGAAGTTCCTGCGGGGAACTCACCTGCCAGGTATTGCCATCGGCGGTTGTCGAAACCAGCGGTGTGATCACATTCGGGGCATCGCCCGGTTGATCCACGGTCTGGATCGCGCCGCCAAAGAACATCAAAACCCGATTGAGCTTGGCACTGATCACATTTTTATCATTAAAGCAGCCCGGCGTTAATTCCAGAAAACTAAGATGTTTTTCTGCATTTTGGCCCTGTTGAAATGCCGCCGAAACCGCCAGTATTTTATCACCTGCAAACTGCCCCTGCGGCACTTCCACGCCCCAGGCACGCAACAGCTTATTCAGATCGGACGCCTGGGACGGCGTGGGCTGCCCGTACATGGGCTGTGGCGGTTTGGCAGGCATATCGGCAATGCAATGCGGATCGACAAAAACGATCGCCCGACCGCCGTGGACCACATACTGATCGATCGCGTACAGGGCTTTGTCGCTAAAGTCCTTCGGATGGACAACCATCAGCAAATCAATACCGGTGATCTCATCCACATCCTGCTGGATCTCCTGCACCTCATAACGCTGTTCTAGAACCTGAACCATCGTCCAGGCCGGCTTCCCGCGCTGGCCCTGCATCTGCATATACTGTGAAACCTGCTGGCCGGTAATCGGCAAAGAGCTGATCACACCGATCCGCGTCTTATTACGACTGACAAGCGAATCCAGCAGATAACTGACATCGTACTCGACGAAATTCTGCCGGTCGGGGGCAAAGAACTCGATCGTCTTGGCGGCGCCATATTCGGTTTTAGCCACCAGGCCAAAGAAAAAGCTTTCATCTTCAGTGATCTGGAATCGCTTAATGCCATAGCGCAAGGCTTCCTGCTCATCGTCAGAGAAAGGACGCGGGTCGATCACTTGCAGTTCCATCATACCATTGGATTTCGCGGCATATTCTTCCATCAAGGCCCGAACGAAATAGAAATATTCGTTATAGTCCTTGATCATATCCGGCGCCTTCATGGCAGCAGTCTGGGCATAATACAACTTCACCGTGACCGGCTGAGAAAGTTTACCCAGGATTTTTTTGGTCCCATCGCTCAGAGTAAAAAGATCCTGTTCGGTAATATCGATCTTGGCCGATTTGAACAGGTGGGTGCAGATGCTGATCGCACTGACCATAATAACGATAATAAAAACTGCTGCGAGTATTGCTTTAAGTAGTCTATTCATCAGGCAGCCTTCCTTTCTTCTAAAATAATACAACAGGCCCACACCCAACCGACGATCATCACGCCAAAGAAGCTCAGGTCACCCAGGGCGATCACGCCCCGCTGCATCGATTCAAAATGACTTTGAAAACTAAGATTTCCAATCGCCATCAATAATCCCTTGGGCATCACACCAGAAAGAAAATCCATCGTGGTCGGCAGCCCGATCGAGTAAAGAATCGCACAGGCCACCACCGCCAGGATAAAGCTGATGATCTGGTTCTTGGTCAATGCCGAGAAAAAACACCCCATCGCCAGGTAGCCACCCGCCATCAGGAAGCTCCCGAGGTAGCCGGTAATAATCGGCCCGGTATCCGGATCACCCAGGTACCCCACCGTCATGGCAAAAGGCAGCGTCAAAACCAGCGCAATGCCCATAAATATCCAGG
>JAIPFO010000147.1 GCA_021736565.1 Phycisphaerae bacterium
GATATCTACACGACGGAAGACAACGCGGTGACCACCGGCAATGTGCTGGCCAATGACACCGACCTGGACGGTGACAGTCTCGTTGTGGATGATTTTACCCAGGGCGACAATGGCACGGTGATCTATAACGATGACGGTACTTTCACCTACACCCCCCATGCAAACTTCAACGGTACCGACCGTTTTATTTATAGTATCAGTGATGGTCAGGGCGGCACCGATATCGCGACGGTTGTGGTGCATGTCGAAGGCATTAATGATGCTCCGGAAGCCACGGATGATCTGTATCGAACAACGGAGGATCATGCGGTGAAAACGGGCAATGTCCTGGCGAATGACCGTGATCTGGATGGTGATAGTATGAGCATAGAACGGTTCGATCAACCCGCCCATGGCAGGGTCCAGTATCATAACGATGGCACCTTTACTTATACTCCGGAGACCAACTTCCATGGCACCGATTCTTTCGGTTATACGGTCAGTGACGGCCAGGGCGGCACCGATACGGCGGAAATAACCATTAGCGTCGGTAGCGTGAATGATAGTCCGGACGGCCAGGATGACAGCGTCAGTACCTTGGAAGATCATAATGTGACCACGGAGAATGTCCTGGCGAATGACCATGATGTGGATGGCGACCGTCTGGCGCTGGAGAGTTATACCCAGGCCGGCAACGGTCAGATCCATTACAATAATAATGGTACCTTTACTTATACCCCGAATGCCAACTTTAATGGCACGGACCATTTTACCTATACCGTCAGTGACCATAACGGCGGGACCTGTACCGCGACCGTGACGGTGAATGTTATCTCGGTGAATGATGCTCCAACCGTCAGTGCCGGTGATGACATCACCGTTAATGAAGGTGATGAGATATCGGTCCATGGTAATGCCGCCGATGTCGATCATGACGGATTAACCTATACCTGGGTGCAGACCAGCGGGCCGAAGGTGACGATCGTGAATGGGGACTCGCCGGAGGCTACGATGATCGCTCCCTCGATTACCTGTGATGAAGAAATAACCCTTGAATTGCACGTGTCCGATGGCCAGGCGACCTCGGTCGACAGGGTGAACGTTGAGGTCAAGGCGGATATTGAAGCACCGCATGTGTCAACGGAGACGCCAGCGGATGACCCCGAAGAAGAACAAGAGGATAGAACGATCGAGAATAAAAACAAAGTTGAAATAGACGAGAGATACCCGGAGATGGCGATTCTGGACCCGACAGAAAATGCCGCCTTTATTAAATCCGATATGGCGGGGACGCCTGATATTATTACCCAGGACTGGATTCGTCAGAATGAGCATTTTGATCCGGATATTGAGAAAGAAAAACTGGATGATTTAGACGGTATCGTGACCGAATGGACGCCGAAGATTTTGGCCCAGGAATTAGATTTACCCGCGGCGTATTTCGATGAGAAGGCTTTTGATGAACTTTTTGAGGAAACCGAGGTGGCAGGTCAGGGTTTCGAAGAGGCCGTGTCCGATAAAAACTGGGATGACGAGCTCAACCTTGAAACGGAAACGGATAATCATATTGCTTCAGAGATGGACGAAGCCTCTGTGGACAAAGGTGGTTTTTTAGCCGGTTTGTGGTTACTGGTCAGAAATACCGCTGGAATTTTAGATAAATCCAATAAATCCTGACGCGGGAGCCCGCCTGGACTTTGTCTCCGAGAGGGGGATGTTGGCCGGGATATTTTTCAGGGCCCATAAAGTGGCGTTAAACATCACGCCGAGAACCGCCGATAAAACAGATAGTAACGGCAAAGGTCATTTAGTACTTTTTTTATTGTGTTAGAACAAATGCATTATCGTGGCAGTTCTGCTGGCGTGCACTGCATATATTTTTACCATTTTCGGACTTAGGTTCGGAAGTATTATTTGTTCATCTTTTACGATAACGCCCTTCGGGCCAAGGAATAACGTATAACAACGTGCGAGAGTCATCTTTAAGATTCGGAAATAATCATGCCGCTGTTCCCAGAACGCTATCGGCAGGCCCCTTAAGTTTGTAACTAATATGGAACCCGAAAATAATAAAATAGCATTATCGAATGAAGAATTCGGATTTAACGTTCTGCAAGACATTGAGCGACAGACCGATAACAATATCAAGCAGAAGCGTTCCAGTGAGCGGATCAGCGTCAGGGCAAAGATCATTTTGCAACCGGCCAATTCCAGCGAATTCATGTCGATAAAAATTCAGGGCGTTTCCGGGGATATCTCTTCGGGCGGCTGTAGCGCGATGTTTCCGATCCCTGTGAAGGTGGGTGATATCTATCGCATGCAATTTGATAAAAGTGAATTGGATATTTCCATGATCTTCGGCCGATGCATGCGTTGTAAACTGGTCAGTGAAGATGCGTTTGAATCGGGTTTCGCTTTCTTCAGTCCAATAAAACTTCCCGACGAAATTAGTTCAGAGGCCGAATGTAACAAGAGCCTGATATGAGTACTATTGATGATGGCACCCAAGGTCCACATGGACAGATAAAACATTGATCCGGATGTCCGATCAATGTTGCAATCTCAATACTTGAAGCTACGATTCTGACATCTAATCTGATGGATTCTTATGGCAGAAATCGAATACTTACAACCCAAGAAGACAGACGGGAAATCCAAAGGCCCCATGGAAGAGGTCTATCGTTCCCTGATGGACCTGGTTCATCAGGAAGATGACCAGGGTACCTATTACAAGAAATCGTTAGCGTTAATGATAAAGCCATTTCCAAGCCCTTACGCCTGTCTGTACATTCAAATGGCGTCCAAGGTCATTGAGGAATACCAGCATAAAGGTTCAACCTCTCCGGAGTTTTGGGCCGGGGCGGTGCGCCGTTTTATGCAAGAGTCATTAGCTCAAAAGCGTCCTGCCTTAAAAATGTACAATACCCGGAAAGACGCCGAGGCCGCCGAAGCGTATTCGCTGGCACTGTTAGCGGTGCCCGTTTATAACCGCAATGGTTTCGCGATCGGAGCGGTGGCGATCGTCGTTCAGGTGGCCAATAAGCAGCAGGCCGAACAACAACTTGCAATTCTCGAATCCCTGGTGAATTTCATGTCCTTTGCCGCCGGGATGACGGATCATTCCCAGAGAGCTTCATGCAGCCATCAAACCCTGGAAAACCTCTCCCGGGCAGGGAAATACGCTTCCAGCCGGGAGCTGTCCTTTGCGATCACCAATAATCTCAGAAACCGAATGGGGTTAGATCAGGTCGCCCTGGGGCTGGTTCGGCATCGTAAAATCAAATTGATCTCGATTTCGGGGTTGGATACCATTCCCAAGGGCAGTAAAGAAGTGGCCCGAATTCAGGAAGCGATGATCGAATGCCTGGATATGGGTCATGATTGTGTCTATCAGCTGGGAAAGGACCAGGATGAATCCTCCATTTCCGATTACCGACTGCACCGGCAGTGGCACAAATTATCGGGTAATTCATGTGTGGTCTCGATTCCGCTTCGGCTGGACGACCACATTATGGGGATCATGAGCTTCAAGAGACCCCCGAATCAACCCTTTTCTCAAGAGGAAGTGACTAAAATTCGTGAAATGACCGAACCGTATATCGGGGGGTTCGACCTGGTGGACCGGGCGAATCGTCCTCTTAAAGAGCATGTTCAGGAATCGGTCAAGAGCTCTTTATCGTCGCTGAAGCACCTGAGAAGCTGGAAAAACAAAGTGGTGTTACTCGGGATGATCTCTTTTCTGACCTGGTTTGTTTTTGGAACACTCCCCTACCGGGTGTTTGTCCCGGTGACCATTGAACAGTCGCAGAAGCGGCATATAGCCGCGCCGGTTGAATCGGCGCTGCTCTCGGCTAATTGCTTAATGGGGGACCGGGTTGCCAAGGGCGATATCCTTTGTGTCTTTGACAGCGAGAAGCTTCAATTGGTGCGACAGGAACTCCTCGCCCAGTTAACTATTGCCCGTTTGGAAGAGATGCAAATGGAAGCCGAAATGGATAGTATGAACACCCGACTGGCCCAGGCCAATCGTCAATACCTTGAATCGCGGCTGAAAACACTTAATCATCGCATTGCCCAAACGACCGTCACTGCGCCTTTTGACGGGTTGATCGTCCGGGGCGACCTTCGGATGAGCCTCGGACGGACGCTTCCCCAGGGGACTCCCTTATATGAAATTGCCAAAGCGGCCAACTGGCAGGTTTCGATGCATGTTTCCGAACGCAATGCGGCGGATATTTCAGAAAACTGTTCCGGTGTTGTGGCGGTCAATGTCCGACCGGAAAAACTGTTTGATATTCAAATCAAGCGAATGTCGTCGGAAGCTCAGATGATAAAAATGAAAAATGTCTTTAAAGCCGAGGCGGATCTCAACATAAACAATCCCTGGATGAAGGCAGGGATGGAGGGGGTCGCCAAGTTAGATGTCGGCCAACGTCCGGTCTGGTGGATAACGCTGCATAAAGTGATCGATTACTTCCATTTAAATTTGTGGCTCTAACGTGTGAGTGCGCTTTGGTACCATTTATCATGGCGTGAACGCAAAAAATAAACTTCTGACGCGGAAGACAATTTCACGACGACATCATGGCACAACCCAACACAACACAAGAAGATATAAATTATGAGGAACGGCTGGGCCCGGCGCATGTGGGACTGCGTGACGACCTGGAAGTTCACCGGCATCTGCTTCATCATAAAGTGCATTATGTCTTTCGGGACCCCCTTTCACTTCAGTGCTATCAGTTCAGTCTCAAAGAATATACGATCCTGACGCATTTAACGCCCAGGAAATCTCTGGCGGAAATCGTCTCAACGCTTATTGAAAACGGCATCATCTCCGAGGACGAGAAAGATGAAATTTATCAATTTGTATTAAGTCTGCATCAGCAAAATATTCTCCAGTTGCCGATCTCTGACGATAAGATGTTATATCGCCGTTACATCCATAGAAAACTGGCCAAAAAGAAGCAACAGCTGATGAGTGCCTTTTTCCTTCAGATCCCTTTAATTAATCCCGATGTTTTTCTGGACAAAACCGTTCATCTGGTCAAGCCGCTATTCACCAAATGGTTTTTCATGACCTGGCTGACAGGGATGATGATCGCGGTGATGATCGTGGCCGGTAAATACGATGAGATGGTTGTCTCGGCGGGCCGATTATTCGCTTTGAAAAATCTGATGGCGTTATGGGTTATTCTGATTTTATTGAAGGGCATCCATGAATTTGGCCACGCATATGCCTGTAAGATATTTGGCGGGGAAGTGACCGAAATGGGCATTTATCTGATTGCCATGACGCCCTGCGCCTATGTCGACGTGACCAGTTCCTGGGGGTTTTCCCAGAAAGCCAAACGCCTGATCGTCGGATTCGGGGGAATGTATTTTGAATCCATCATTGCCATGATCGCCTTATTTACCTGGGTGGCCGCTGAATCCGTTTCCGTAAGGATCATGGCCTATAATATCATGTTTGCCGCCAGTGTTATGACTGTTCTGATGAATATCAATCCACTGATGCGATTTGACGGCTATTATATTCTCAGTGACCTGGTAGAGATCCCGAACTTAAGGGAAGTTTCCAGGCAGACCATTATTCAGGGACTTAAACGGTTGTTATTGGGCATCAAGGTCGATCGTAACGATTATGGATTAGTCCAGAAATGTATCTTTGTTCTTTTCGGGATATGTGCCTCCCTCTATAAGATCACTATTGTTGTATCCATTTCGATGGTAATTGCCGGTAAGGCCTTTCTGATCGGGATTATCATGGCAAGTTTTTACCTGGGTTCGATTATTCTTTCTACCCTGACCCGCCTGGTGTGGTATCTGTGGAAATCGCCGGAAACTGCCGGCATCAAAGTCCGGGCCACGGTCATCAGTGTGCTCTTTGTTGTGGCGGTACCGACAGCGGTGATGGTTTGCCCCTTGCCGCAATCGATAAAAGCGGATGTCCAATTGGTCAAAGAAAATCAGCATGTGATCTTCGCGACCCAGGATGGTTTTATTGAGCAGGTCCATTATGACCCGCATGACCCTGTGGATCCTGCGACAACCCTGATGACGCTCACGAATCCTGTTCTGGAGGACTATTTCCTGACGGCTGAAAATGATTATAGAAAGGCATTGATCGAGTTTGAAGCATTACAGGCGGCGGGCAGCTCGCATGTGACGGATATAAAGAAACAGAAAGAGCGGACTAAAAACCTCAAAGAAAAACTCAATCAACAGAAACTAGAGATCGAAAGACTTCATGTCCGTTCTTCGAATGGGGGGCAACTTGTCGAATGTATGGAAAAAGATTCCGTCGGCCGTTTCATTCATAAAGGAGATGCCATTGGGACCATTGTCGAGGGAAAATGGCAGGCCAAAGCGATGTTGGCACAAAGTGACATATCGGCCCTTCAGCCGCTTTCAGGTAAAAAGACGAGAGTTCGATGGGCCGCTCAACCTGGCGTGGTGTTGGAGGGGGTCATTGAGAAGGTTTCACCCACACCCATCACCCAGGTCACACTGCCGATACTGACCAGCCTGGGCGAGGGACGCATCCCCGTTGACCCCGTGACCAATAAGACCTATGAACCCTATTATGAAGTGACCATTGTCTTTGATGACCTGGCAAACGACAATTTTCGTTACGGGATGACTGGGAAAATGAAATTAAAGGGTCAGAGGCAACCCCTGGGGCTTACCCTCTGGCGGCGGGCATTACACTTCCTGAACCGTCTGGATATATCCGTCGGTTAAAGACGGGCTGTTTTATGGTGAGATGGTCCTTCGATCGCAATAGCCCCCCACTAATATCGCCACTGCCGGGTACGGCAAGAAGGACGATTCCATATTGTCATGACGTCGGCCTACCCCAGGGCCAGGAGTGCCAGGTAGGGTACAAGATTAAAAAACAGAAAGAAGATCTTGAACAGTCCCAGGAACGCGTACATGATGACATTAAACGTCTCCCTGGGCATCGGGAACCATTGGCTGTGCATGCGGTAAATGAAATCACCGGCCGCAAGGAGCATGATCACCCAAAAGATCAACAGTCCGCCGTTAATAACAAAACACCACATAAAAAACGTTGTCAAACTTTCAATATTCATGATGAGTCTCCTGTCAAATATCTGATAGGTGTTATCGCCTTTTGACACGGTCATTCTTCATCTGGTATTTCCTCTTGTTCGTTAAGAAGGGCCCGGGCTCGCTCCATATCCGAGGATTTTACCTGTAATTCTACGCCGCATAAGGCATTTGAATATAATATATTGCCCAGTTCATCCTGGACAAAACATTCTATTCCTGCCGATTCCAGTTTTACCCTGGCAATATGCGCTTCGGCGGGTTTATCGAACTCACAAAGAGTCACTAATTTATCTGCTTCCATATTATACACCTCATGTTTTTGGTTCATCTTGATTATGGTAATCATCATTTTGTGAATCGTTCTTCCCCTTATTATAGATGGCAAGAACAATAAGTCCAATCACGCCGCCAATAACAAAAAGCATCAGTGCCCCACCTATGTCAATGTGGAAATTTCCACCAATCAGGGCCACCAGCAAGCCAAGAACACAAAACCCGATCAAGCATCCACAGCCGCCCCTGGCAAATGCCCCCCCTTTTGTCGTTTCATTCATATTCACAGGATTTCCCTTTGACTAATGATGACTCTCACGTCAAAACACTTTTGAGGCGGTCATCAATTATACAATTCTCTCGTCAAGGCACTCTGTTATATAGTCGCAGCATCGAGGTCATTCTTACAAAAACATTCCCAAAACAACCTGAGAGGTTGTGTCAAAAATCAAAAATTGTATTCAAAAACAGCCTTTAAGTGGCGGAAACGAGGTTTCAAGAAGATTCAGGAGGCTGGCGTTAATGTTACCTTCAACGGCATTTTCTCGGCATTTTTGAGCGAGACTGCTTTTATCCCTGCCAGCACTGTCTGGTCGGTCCCTTCACCCACTTTGATCGTATAGGTCCCCTTCATAAAGACCTTGGGTAAAAATGTTGTGCCTTTAATTCTAAGGGTATAGACCACATCGCCATTGGACTCGTCGATTATTTGCACCACAGGATCGTTCTGCCCGGATATTTCCAGTTTGGGCAGCCATGCGATCGCCTTTCGGCCATAATTTTCTTCCTGGCTGATCGTCTTGGGCCATCCGGGGTAGGGTTTACTGGCGGGGTTGGTAATATCCACATTCCGCGGCCAGCAATGCATTGTAATTTCCCGACTGACCTTATTAAACCTGACGACGCCAAATCCCGCCGCTCGCGTGGTGAGTTTATCGCCATTGGCAGGACGCTCATCAGGGTTTGCAGCAGCGTAAACCGTCAGTTTATTACCAAAACCGTCCAGGTGGTCTATAATACTCCCCAAAAACTGGGCGCATAACTAAGGTGGATTTGTTTTCTGATAAATGTTACTATATACAGGACTTATGACAATCAGGAGACAGATTATGAAGAAAGCACGAACGAATCATTCGGCAGAATTTAAGT
>JAIPFO010000148.1 GCA_021736565.1 Phycisphaerae bacterium
TTTTTGCCAGAGGCACTCAGGCATATCGCCAGGTTGGCCGCTACATTTGTTTTACCCACCCCCTCTTTGCCACTGGTGATCGCCAGGACACTGGTCGCTTTGCGACTGCTTCGCACCATCAATCTTAATTTTTCCGCCTGATCGACTATCATACCAAATATCCATCCCTTTTTTGGCCGAATTCGTTTTCTGAACCGGACAGCCCAAGGAGCATGCGGGCCAACCGCCTTCCACCGGCCACTTCAATGTCGTCCGGCACGTCCTGGCCGGTCGTAATATATGACACGGACGCATCAACCTTCCGCAAGACAGAAAGGACCACGCCAAAACTGATCGCCTCGTCCAATTTGGTCAAGATCAGCCGATCGACGCCCAACGATTTAAACCGCTCTGCAGCGCTCAGCATGTGCGAATGGGTGGCGGTACTTGAAAGAACCAGGTGAACCTCGTCGGGACTGGCGGCATTTAAAAATGTTTTCAATTCCTGAAGTTTCAACTCGTCATTCTGACTGCGACCGGCAGTATCAATTAAAATAACGTCCATATCCTGCATCAATAGCACCGCTTCGGTGAGTTCATGCGGTGTCAAAACAACTTTCAGCGGCACGTCGATGATCTGGGCATACATCCGTAACTGATCCACCGCACCTATTCGATAGGTGTCGATAGTGATCAAGCCCACTTTTTTATTCTGTCGTAATTTCAAATTCGCGGCGATCTTGGCAATTGACGTTGTCTTGCCGACGCCTGTCGGGCCAATTAAAACGACCACGCGAGCCTTTCCATCGATATTTGTGGAAATCGGGCCGGTGGTACTGATCATTTCATCCATCACCTGGATCAGTTTCTGGCGGACCAGGTCCACACTCATGATCTGATCGCCGGTCATATCCCGCTGGACCTGGGTCATCATTTCACGAGCAATTTCATCGGCGACCTCCCGCTGAATCAGGTCCAGGTACATATCAAATAACTGTTCAGGCATCTGAGGGGCGTGCAGTTGCCGCTGCTCTTTGACCAGACTCTCGACCAATACGCGAAGTTCGCCGATCTCCGCGCCCAATTTCGCATCCTGCTGGGGCGGGATCGGTTTTTTGGGTACTTCGGGCATGCGATCCCGACGGAACGACTGGGAGGCTTCGAGCTTGCGGTCATTTGCCAGTCGGTCAAAAGATGAGCCATAATCTGACGCGGGGGTCTCGCTGGTATTATGGGGGGTTCCCGTGGAATAAATTCGCTGCATTCGCTGATGGCCTCTGCCACGATGCTGAGAAGTCCCGGATTCACTTTTGCGGGCAGTGATCTCAACGACCATTCGAGCCCCAATACCCAGCAATCCGCCTCGCTTGGTTGTGCGGGTATGCACGATCACCGCGTTGGCGCCTAAATGGCTTTTCACCTGGGCTAAAGCCTGGTGCATTGTTGGGGCTTTGAATGTTTTTAATTTCATTTACGGGTACCGTCAATAGTACTAAACAGAGCGTCCAGAACGCCTTCACTGCACTATTTATACTTTATCTTTTTAAGTAGTACAATAAAAAAGTATTTCCATTTTTTTTATTTCACGTTGCGACTATTGATTCCCGCGTCAAAAGTAACTTTTCGTCTTTAGAATCGTCCTTTTAAGCTTCGGGAAACAGGCGTCAATATTATTGTTCGATCGATACCATTCCTACCGATTCAATATTAACACCTTTTACAATTTCATTATACCCCAGAATAGCGATATTCGCAACATGGGGCACGAGCAATCGCCGCAGTAACATACGAATTTGCGGGGAACTCAATAGGATCGGATGGCCACCCACTTTGGTAATGGATTGCAATTTCTCGATAATTGATTTGACTAATGTATTGGCCAATGCCGGCGGTAATGTCAGGAAACTGCCCCGATCCGTCCTCTCAACATGACGATTGATCGTGTCTTCCAGGGCCGGGTCCAACGTGATGCAGCGCAGTTTGTTTTCTTCATCAATATACTGGGCACAAATCGTTCGGGCCAGGGCATTTCGTACATATTCGTTGAGCACTTCCAGGTCGGTCACCCGACTGCCCCAGTCGCTGAGTGTCTCTAAAATCGTTTCCATATCACGGATCGGCACCCGCTCTTCCAGAAGGGCCTGCAAAATCTTTTGCACATCGCCGGCCTTCAGCGTGCCGCCCACCACTTCCTCAACCACTGACGGGGCCCGCTCCTTCACCGAATCGAGCAGCGAATTCATGTCCTGACGCGATAACAGTTCAAATGCATGGGTTTTGATCAGTTCGGTGAGATGCGTCGCGATGACACTGGAACAATCGACCACGGTATAATTCTGCATTTCCGCCAGCTCTTTACGGCCGGCGGGAATCCATACCGCCGGGAGGCCAAAGGCCGGCTCGGTCGTTTCGGTCCCGACAACCTTCCCGGTGACCGCCCCGGAATCCATCGCCAAAAACTGGTCAGGATAGGCCGTGCCGCGACTCACCTCCACGCCCTTGATCTTGACACTGTATTCATTAGCGGTCAGGCGAACATTATCGCGAATCCGGATGCTCGGGACAACGATCCCTAATTCCAACGCGATCTGCCGGCGAATCATCGTAATCCGCTGGAGCAGGTCCCCACCCTGTTTGGCATCTACCAACCGGATCAGACCATAACCAATCTCCATTTCCATGCGGTCCACCGGCAGTAAATCCTCTATTCTGTCCGTTTTAATGGCCGGGGCAGCATCTTTTTCAGCCTTCACCTTACGAATAACATCCTTTTTATTGCCTGAATCAACAATGTACGCAATCCCGATACAACTGCACGCCAGTAAGAGCAACGGCAAAAACGGCAGTTTCGTGAACGCCAGGGCGCCCATAAATATTGCCGCAACCACCAAAGCGATCGGCTTGCTGGTCAACTGCGTGAGTATCTCATCCCCCAGGTTACTCTTGGAGGTTGAACGTGTCACGATCAAACCGGCTGAAATGGAGATAATAAACGATGGGATCTGACTGACCAGGCCATCACCGATCGTCAAATGAGTATAGACATCAAAGCAGGTGCCAATTTTCATATCATAGGTCAGCATTCCCACCGCCAGGCCGCCTACGATATTCACCATGGTGATAATAATACCCGCGATGGCGTCTCCTCGAACGAATTTACTGGCACCATCCATGGCCCCATAAAAATCCGCTTCCTGAGAAATCACTTCGCGACGATGTCTCGCCTGCCCTTCATTGATAATCCCCGCATTCAAATCCGCATCGATCGCCATTTGCTTACCCGGCATCCCATCCAAAGTAAATCGAGCGGCCACTTCACTGATACGTGTGGCCCCCTTGGTGATCACGACAAACTGGATCACGATCAATATCAAAAAGATAATCACACCGACAATCAGGGAACCGCCGGCAACAAACTCCGAAAATGCCTTGATGACATCTCCCGCGGCGGCTGTGGCGTCCCCGCCGGCCTCACCCGCCCTTAATATTTTCCGGGTCGTTGCGCAATTCAAGACCAGCCTGAACAGCGTGGCCGACAGCAATAACGACGGAAATACCGATAATTCCAACGGGCTTTTCACATAAATCGTTGTGAGCAGCACCACCGCGGCAAACGCCAGGTTCGCCGCCAATAAGACATCCAACATCCAACTGGGCAGTGGAATCAGCATCACAAAAATCAAACTGACCGCTGCCAGCGGGAAGAGAATGTCTCTGCCGCTATGAACCGCCGAAAGAAGTCGTAATCGAAATGTCGAAGTTGCTATTGCCATAAAAATTTAAGAGAACTAAGTGTTAATTGTTAATTGTTGTTGTTTATTGTGCCTTATCCGGCGACAGACTTTTTAAAGCCTTTACCCGCCAGTTCAAAGACATAAGCCAATACCTCGGCCATCGCTTTGTATAATTCCGGCGGCACAAAATCACCGACGTCACACGATTTATACAGGGCCCGGGCCAGGGGTTTTCGTTCCATGATCGGTACATCATTTTCCATGGCAATTTCCCGAATCCGCTGGGCAACATACCCTGCACCACGCGCAACGACCTTCGGGGCGGGCATTTCTTTGGGATCATATTTTAAGGCAATCGCCAGGTGCGTCGGGTTGGTGATCACAACATCGGCCTTGGGAACCGCCTGGCTCATTCGCTGGGCCGCCAGTTCCCGGGCGACGCTCCGACGCCGTTGACGCATAAGTGGATCGCCCTCCATCCGCTTGAATTCTTCTTTCACCTCCTGCTTGGTCATCCGTAAATCCTGATTCATCTGGAATTTTTGATAGATGTAATCCAGCAATGCCAGCAATAGTAAAACAAGCCCCATCCGAATTCCCAGCACAAATACCAGATGCGACCCCCGACTCACCACATCCAAATAGCCCGCACCCGCCAGGCCCACCAGTTCGGGCAAAAATGACTTTATTGTAAAATAGGCCACAAGCCCTATGATGATCACCTTGGACAGGCTCATGACCAAACGCATCGCCGAACGAAGCGAAAAAAGCCGTTTAATTCCCGCCAGCGGTGAAATCTTTTCAAATGAAGGCATGATGGGCTTACTGACAAGCATAAACCCCACCTGCATAAGGTTGGCCACAATAGCCACCACTACCAACACCAGGAAAAATGGTCCCAATATCCCCCAGGAATAACGCGCCACCATTCGCCAGCCTTCCTCAAGGGCGATCTGGCTGGACACCGGAGCGTGATGCACCGTCAGTGATTCACGAAGGATGCCCATAAAGCCCTTGATCATCGTCGAGCCATAAATATTCAGCAGGAATAACCCCGCCAATAGCCCTAAGGCAGCGCCCAGATCTTGACTCTTGGCCACCTTGCCCTCTTCGCGAGACTCTTCTAACCGACGCGGGGTCGGGGCTTCAGTTTTTTCACCTGCATCTGCCGGCATATGTTATTCTCTCACCCGGCCAAACCGGGAGTAAACAGGCGGGCCTACCACCTGATATAAATTATCAATTCGCAATCCTGTTATCCACAAGGACGATCACCTCGCCGATCCGCTCAAAGGCCATCATCAAGCTGTCTTCAAGTATCAAACACACCGTTCCCAGCGAGGCGATGATCAGGATCATCGCCAGGACGATCCGAACCGGAAACCCCGCCGCCAGGATATTTAACTGCGGCATGGTCCTGGAAATAAACCCCATCGCCAGGGTGGCCAGAAAGATGGCCACCAGGGCTGGACCGGCCAATCGAATTCCCAGCCGAAACGCTTCGGTCAACATCCCAACCATCATATCCACTACCGTCTGTCGGTCATGCCCACTGAGCAGTGGGATCGTCTCGAAGGTCTGTATCAAGGCTTTAAGCAGGATCAGGTGGCCATTGATCAAGACATAAATGGCGGTGGCCAGCAATAAATAAAACTGTGACAAGACCGTCGTCGATACCCCGGAACTGGGATCGACCATCTGGGCCATCGACAGCCCCATCTGCTGACTGACAATCTCGGCACCTAACTGAATTCCGGTAAAGGTGAGCGATACGACAAATCCCATCGTTATCCCGATCAACATCTCACCGGCGACCCCCATTGAAACAGCCGTCCAGGTATTCGGCATCCAGACCACCTTATTAACCATCGGAAAAACGGCCATACTCAATACCAGCGCGAGCATCAACTTGACACGCGACGGTACACTGGGCATCCCCATTAACGGACCGACCGCGACAATCCCGCCGATGCGAAATAGCACCAGTACAAAGACTGGAATTTGTTCATAAATTTGCTGAATCGGTTCAAACATGGTATGAGTATTACGTTGGGCTCCCGCGTTACGTGTTATATATATTTATGTTAAGATTTCTCGCCTATGGGATCGGCATGGGGCCCAGCATCTCCTGGGCAAATGCCATCAGTTGCTGCAACGCCCAGGGCATCAACAGTATCCCGGCAAGCACCATGGCGATCACCTTGGGAACAAAAGTCAGGGTCATTTCCTGGATCTGCGTCACCGCCTGCAATATGGAGATCAACACCCCCACCGCCAATCCCACGCATAGAATTGGAAACGATACCTTCAATGCCAGCATCATCATCTGGCGTGAAACATCCAGGGCCATATCGGGGTCCATCATTTATCCTTATCACTAAAAGGCCACATTATTGGTAAAACTTGCTAACAAACTGCTGACGACCAGGTACCAGCCATCGACCAGCACAAACAAAAGCAGTTTAAACGGCAACGAGATCAAAACCGGCGGCAACATCATCATGCCCATCGACATTAAGATCGACGCGATCACCATGTCGATCACCAGGAAAGGAAGATAAATGTAAAATCCCATCAAAAACGCCTGCTTGAGCTCGCTGGTCATAAACGCCGGGATCAACGCGGTCAGCGAAACATCCTTCCATTTCAAGGTCCCCTCACGAATCTTTTCCTGCACCGTCGGGTCCGGACTGTCAAACGAGGCGAACATGTACACCCCTTCGCTATTGCCGGCATTCTCGATCTGGGTGATCATAAACTGACGCATGTGCCCCTGGGTACGCGTCCAGGACTCTCCGGCCGATATCGGGGCAACCCCTTCGGCGGGGTTGACATAAGGCTGGATCGCGTTTTTATTGATCACCTGCCACGTCGGGGCCATCACAAGCAGCGTCATAAACAATGCCAAACCGGTAATCACCTGCGAGGGCGGCAGCTGCTGGGTGCCGATCGCCTGGCGTAACAGTGCCAATACCACGACAATTCGTGTAAAACAGGTCGTCATCACCAGGATCGCCGGGGCCAACGAGAGCACCGTGATCAGCAACATGATCTCCAGCGATGCCGACAACTTATCCGGTTTGATCAGATTTTCCACGACCTTCTCAGAATCAATATTCTCCAGGAGCGACCCGCTCCCGCCGGCTCCCTCGACGACGCTATCGGTCTCCGCCGGCCCGCCGGCATCTTGCGCATTAACACACATCGCCGGCCACGCCAGAATTCCGAGCACTACAACTAATTGTAATCGATTCAATGTCATCCTTGACATATACTCCCGTACCATCCTTGGTATCGCGTCTCAATATTCCCAAAACTCACGCCGGCATTAAGAACGGAATCTCATCTTCGTTAAGCTTTTTACTTTATTTAACAGCCGTGACAGCTCGCGGCCGTCGTCTCGCCACTGTCTGGCCTCTCCATAATCCTCCGAATCCAGACCCTCCTCTTCCGGGTCGTATTCACGGGCCTCGTGATGAAATATTCCTTGAAATGATTTGGAAACCGAATGAGCCGCCTGACTCTCAACCTGACCCATGATCCGGCCAATTTCGTCCGGATCGTCGATACGCTCCAGCGAGGCCATATGATTCGGGCTCAACCCCACCAGCAACAACCGGTCACCCAGTTTCACCAGGCACAAACTCTGCTTGGGATTGATCGCATTGCGGGCCACGACCTCAATCGCCCCGCTATGCCCCCCGAGTTTGCCGCCGGGCATATATCGCCGATACAGCCAACTGAGCCCCACGATCAACATCAAAACCAACGACAAAGACACTATCAACGTCCAGCCGGAGGGGCCATCTTTGGATTTCCCGTCACTCTCTTTTGGTGATTCACGAGAAACATTTACCGCAGAGCGACCCACGGCTCGCTCCTCCATCGCTCGATCGACCGAAGCGTCCGCGTTTTTATCCTGTTTCGTCTCGGAAAGACCTTCGGGGCCCTCCTGAGGCGAGACCTTCCCCTGCGTATCTGCTAGCTGGCTCCCTTCGCCGGTAACACTTTCGGGAACCTCGGGGCCAACCGGCCCCTCCCCCTTCACCAGCTCAACGTCCCCACTCACCGGCGTATTGGCTGAAATCCCCGTCGGCTCATCGCCCTGGGCGTAGAGCCCCCCCAGAATCATCACCCACAAAATCACAAGGACCAGCCTCGCATCATTAAAAAACGGGTATCGCATGGGTCTTTTTGCCTGGCTTTATCTGGGTCACATTTTTAATCCACAAAATAATCTGAAGTCTCACCATCCTACCCACTGACCGGAACCACGGCGACGGTTCCCAAAGCGGTCCATCGGACGCCAACGCCCTATTCACTTCCTGACTTTGGTGATACTTCAGTAATACCAGGGATAATTTCATTTATCCGTACGCAAAAATTATCGTTAATAACCAACACTTCACCACGAGCAATTAATCGCTCGTTCGCCAGGATATCCACCGGGTCACCCGCCAGTTTGTCCAACTCCACCACCGACCCGGTCGTGAGTCGCAAAATCTCTTCGACTTCCATCTCCGCCCGCCCCAGCTCGATCTTGACATCCAACTCCACATCGTTGAGCATGTCAATACTACTGGCCACGGCATCGGAAAGCATATTGGAAAAATCGGGTAACGGGGGTGCCTCGGCGGCACCCTCCAGGCCGGCGGCCTTCAAGGCTTCATTCGCCATCGCTTCAGCGGCCGCATCCGCCGCGGCATCGGCGGGGACATTGGCCGCCGCGTCGGCGGCAT
>JAIPFO010000149.1 GCA_021736565.1 Phycisphaerae bacterium
GCCCATGCCACCCATGCCGCCCATCCCGCCCATGCCGCCCATACCCCCCATGCCGCCCATATCGGGCATGCCACCGCCGGCATCGCCATCGGAGGGTTTATTGGTAATGACCGCATCGGTCGTTAAGAGCAGCCCGGCTACACTGGCGGCGTTGATCAGGGCACTGCGAACGACTTTGACCGGATCAATGACACCGGCCTTGAAGAGGTCTTCATAGACCATCGTGTCGGCATTGAAGCCAAAGCCGCCTTTGCCTTCCGCAATTTTATTGACAACAACATTGCCTTCTTCGCCGGCATTAACGGCGATCTGATAGGCGGGCATTTTGAGGGCTTCGATGACGATCTTGGCGCCAATTTTTTCTTCGCCGCGAAGTTTCTTGAGGCTTTCGCCGGCATCACGACATCGGATCAGGGCGACACCGCCGCCGGGGACGATGCCTTCTTCGATCGCAGCGCGGGTGGCGTGCAGGGCGTCTTCGACGCGTGCCTTGATCTCTTTCATTTCCATTTCACTGGCCGCCCCGACATTGATCTGTGCGACACCGCCGGCGAGTTTGGCCAGACGTTCTTGTAGTTTTTCACGATCATAGTCGCTGGTGGTGGTTTCGATCTCGCGACGAATCTGTTCGCTGCGTCCCTGGACCGCTTTGTGATCGCCACCTTCCTGTACGATGATGGTGCTGTCGTTATCAATGGTGACCTTGGTGGCGGTCCCGAGATCGGCGATGGTAACGCTTTCCAGGTCGATGCCGAGGTCTTTAAAGATGGGCCTGGCACCGGTGAGGATGGCGATATCTTCCATCATGGCTTTACGCCGATCGCCAAAGCCGGGGGCTTTGACCGCGGAGACATTAAGAATGCCGCGCAGTTTATTAACGACCAGGGTCGCCAGGGCTTCGCCTTCGATATCTTCGGCGATGATCAGCAGGGGTCGTTTGCTCTTGGCCATTTCTTCCAGTAGCGGAACGAGTTTCTGGGCTGATGATATTTTATCTTCATAGATGAGGATCGCGGGTTTTTCCAGTTCACAGGTCATGGTGTCCTGGTCGGTCACGAAGTTGGGCGAGAGATAGCCCCGATCGAACTGCATGCCTTCGACCACGTCAACGTAGGTCTCCATGGTCTTGCTCTCTTCGACGGTAATGACGCCGTCTTTGCCGACCTTTTGGAACGCGTTTGCCATGATCTTGCCAATTTTGATATCGTTATTGGCACTGATCGAGGCGACATTGATGATATCGTCTTCGTTTTCGACATTGACGGGCTTGCTAATCTCTGCCAGCTTATCGCATACGGCTTCGACGGCGGCCTTCATGCCGCGATTTATGGCCATGGCATCAATGCCGGCGGCAATGCTTCGGAGTGCTTCTTTGAAGATCGCTTCGGTTAATACCGTTGCGGTGGTGGTTCCATCGCCGGCGGTATCTGATGTTTTACTGGCTGCTTCTTTGACGAGCTTGGCGCCGATATTTTCGACCTTGTCAACCAGCTCAATTTCTTCAGCAACCGATACACCATCTTTTGTTACAGTTGGGCCACCCCAACCTTTATCCAGCACGACATTTCTGCCCCTGGGTCCTAGTGTGCTTTTAACCGCTGCGGCTAATTTGCTGACACCTTCCAGTAGCGCACCGCGTGCGTCACTCTCAAAAGTCAGATCCTTTCCTGCCATATCGTTGTTCTCCTAATAGTGTTTACTATAAAATGGATAAATGTTTTGACAAAATAACACATACGTAAAAAGTTCTGGTGTCCGCCCTTTTCAGTATTAAAAGGGCGATTTATCTGACACCATTCTCTTTTGACGTCAGCGTCATATACATACATGTGTTATGTAGAGCAATATGGATGCCAAATGTAATTGCCGGGGGGAGAAATATTTCATAAGTTCTTTTATTTAAGTGGTTTATGTGAATATTTTATCTTAACGGATTTATGATGGTGGTTTGGATTTCTGCCAACATGACAAGTTCGGCAGTGGGGCTGTGCCAACCTGACAGTCCTGGCAAAGGATGTCGGGAGCGGCGTGAGAGTCCTTTTGTTAAAACGGCCCATCCTGCCATTATGGCATGAATTTTTCACTATTTTTTCTCGTGTGGTCTTTGGGCATTTTGCCTGCTATTGTCTTATATTGAGAAAGGCAGTACATTTTATTTTTCGCGGGGACGACACCTTTGCGGCAAAGACAGTTTTATAAAACGTTCCAGCATCGCCGGTACGATATTTTAGAAGAAAACCATAGAAGAACAAGTACCAGGCCCCCCTGTGTCGTTTTTTTCTTCAGGGCCTTCCAGAGTCTGAAAAAGATGCCATTTTGGCATATATTTCATGGAATCATTCGTAGGGATAATCATAAAAAGTATATATATTGTTTATAGATAAGTACTTATGGTTACAATCCAATTTTTGGCACGGTATTTGCGTCATTCAGGCTGGCGTCACTGCGAAAGAATAAGTAAGGCGTGCGGGTCATCCATTTTTATGCGGCCTTAATTTCGCATGTCAATTGTTTTTTAAATACGAAAAGTGACTTTTGATGAAAGAGTCCTCATTACATATAGGGGAAAAAATCAGATGAGAATTGATAAAATGACAGTAAAGGCACAGGAGGCCCTGGGGCGTGCCCAGGCGATAGCGACGAACTCGAGCCATTCGAGTATTACGCCGTTGCATGTATTGGCAGGTTTATTACAGGAAGAGGAAGGTGGGGTCATCACGGCCATTTTGAAGAAGTCGGGGTACAATGTTGGGCAAATTTCCTCGATGGTAGAAAGTGAGCTGAAACGTCTTCCGAAGGTGAGTGGTCAACAACAGGTGGTTGGAGATTCGGGGCTGAACCAGGTGATGGTTAAGGCAAATAACCGGGCTGACGCGTTGAAAGATCAGTATCTTAGCACCGAACATTTGCTCTTGGGGTTATTGGAGGTGGGCGGTACCGCCAAGGACATCCTGACGGTCAACGCGGTCAGGCCGGAAGATGTTCTGGCGGCGATCCAGTCGATACGGGGCGGGCGACAGGTAACGGACCCGACGCCGGAAGATAAATATCAAACGCTGGAACGATTTGGGATCGATCTGGTTGAATTGGCCCGAAGTGGTAAGCTAGACCCGGTGATCGGTCGGGACGAGGAGATCCGGCGTTGCATGCAGGTATTGAACCGGCGAACCAAGAATAATCCGGTTATCATTGGTGAGCCGGGCGTGGGTAAGACGGCCATCGTTGAAGGGCTGGCCCAGCGGATCGTTAATGGCGATGTGCCTACGGGGCTCAAGGATAAGAAAATTATCGGGCTGGATATGGGTGCGATGATCGCCGGGGCGAAGTTTCGTGGTGAGTTTGAGGACCGGCTCAAGGCCGTGTTGAAAGAAGTAACCGATTCGGATGGGCAGATCATTCTGTTTATCGATGAATTGCACCTGGTGGTTGGTGCCGGTAAGACCGAGGGGTCCATGGATGCGGGCAATTTGTTAAAGCCGGCGTTAGCACGGGGGCAACTGCGGTGTATCGGGGCGACGACGCTGGATGAATATCGTAAATATATAGAAAAGGATGCGGCTTTGGAGCGGCGGTTCCAGCCGATCATGGTAGGTGAGCCGTCGATCGAGGATACGATCGCGATTCTTCGTGGATTGAAGCCGCGTTATGATACGCATCATGCGGTGCGGATCACCGATGCGGCATTGGTGGCGGCGGCGACATTAAGCAGTCGCTATATTGCAGACCGTTTTCTGCCGGACAAGGCGATCGATTTGATCGACGAGGCGGCGTCTCGGGTTCGAATTGAAAATGATTCGCTGCCGGGCGAGCTGGATGAGCTTCGTCGGCGCGTGATGCAGTTACAGATCGAGCGAGAAGCATTGAAGATGGAGCGTGATGAGGCGTCAGGCCAGCGGCTGGAGAAGCTTGAGGAACAGTTGGCGAATCTCCAGGAGCAGGAGCGTGGTGTCAGTGCGCGGTGGGAGTCGGAAGTGGGGGTCATGAAGCAAATCAAGGAATTGCAGGAGAAGATCGAGCAGGCGACTAACGAATTGAATGAAGCTCAGCGCAATGGTGACCTGGAGACGGCCGCCCGATTGAAATATAGCACCATCATGGAACTGGAAAAGGAACTGGCATCGCGTCAGGCGCATGCGGGAAAAGACAACGGCCAAAGCATTGTTAAGGAGGAAGTGACCCCGGATGACATTGCCGATGTGGTCTCGAAATGGACGGGGATCCCGGTGGCCTCGCTGCTGGTGGGCGAGAAGGAAAAACTTCTGAGCATGGAAGATCAGTTACGAGAACGCGTGGTGGGCCAGGATGAAGCGGTTGTCGCGGTCAGTAATGCCATTCGCCGGAGTCGGGCGGGGTTAGGGGACCCGAACAGGCCGATCGGCAGTTTTATTTTCCTGGGGCCCACAGGTGTGGGCAAGACGGAACTGTCCAAGGCATTGGCAGAGTTTTTGTTCAATGATGAACGGGCGATGATCCGAATCGACATGAGTGAATTTATGGAACAGCATAGCGTGGCGCGGCTGATCGGCGCCCCTCCCGGATATGTCGGGTATGAAGAAGGCGGGCGGTTGACCGAAGCGGTTCGCAGACGCCCTTATTGTGTGATTTTGCTGGATGAAATTGAAAAGGCGCATAAGGATGTGTTTAATGTGCTATTGCAGGTTCTGGACGATGGCCGGCTGACCGATGGGCATGGTCGAACGGTGGACTTTAAGAATACCGTGATCATTATGACCAGTAACCTGGCGGGTGAAAAGATTCAGCAGTTAACCAAGGATCAAGGGGCCCAATGGGAGATCGAAGCGCATGTGCATGAGGCATTGAAGAAGCAGTTCAGGCCGGAGTTTTTGAACCGGGTGGATGAGACAATCGTCTTCCATCCGCTGGACAAAACACACCTTCGACACATTATCGACATTCAACTGCGATACCTCGCCCAGCGACTCCAACAGCGGGACATCGAACTGCACATCACCGATTCGGCCAAAGACCTGCTCATGGAAGAGGGTTACGATAGTGCCTACGGCGCCCGGCCATTGAAGCGGGCGATCCAGAAGTCGATGGAGAATCCACTGGCGCAGAAGATTTTAGCGGGTGATTTTCGTCAGGGAGATACAGTCAAGATCGATGCCAGCGGGCATAATTTTAAGTTTGTAAAATAAGTTTTTTTTCACAAACCAGGCGCTGACGGCCCTGAAAGCGTCAGCGTCTTAAGTTTTTTTTGTCTGTTTTCCGCATCGTAAAGGCGGATTCAGCCGTAATGTCTATTTTATTCTTGTAAAAGTACAAGAGATGTAATATCCTATACTTTAATCGTATCCGGTGTGCCGGTGCATGATCACACATCATAGAGTGAATCTCATCTGTCTTATTATGCATAGTTCATACTGAGTCCCCGTTAATCCGGGGTTTTATAGACTTTTTCTCTGTTTAAAGAGTTGTAGGCCTACTTAAAGAAGCTGGGCCAACCAAAGCCTATGCAATAAAAACATGTGCAAAATGATTTGATCCAGACCTTCTGGCCATTTTGCCCAGGCGTGACAACCCGCCTGATTGGTTCCCGGTCCTTACCGGGAGGACTATTTATGCCATTTAAAAAAATCGGCCTTTGTGACGAACTGGTCCAGGGTATCCTGGCGACCGGTTATACCGCTCCCACAGAAATTCAAGCTGAAGCCATTCCCATTGCCATCGCGGGGAAGGACATGATCGGCTGCGCTCAGACGGGCACCGGTAAGACCGCGGCATTTGTTTTGCCCATTCTTAACCGACTCTCAACGGTCATTCGTAAATCGAAAAAGAAAAAGATCCGTTCGCTGATCATCACCCCGACACGCGAGCTGGCGGTGCAGATCGATAAGGCCATTCAGGGCTACGGGCGTTTTACAAAAATACAGACCCTTGCCGTTTACGGGGGCACCCCCATCGAAAAGCAGATTAAAACCTTGCAGCGTGGGGTGGATATCATGGTTGCCACCCCCGGGCGACTGATCGACCATCTTCAGCGTGGCACGGTCGATCTGTCAACCGTTGAGATTCTTGTTTTAGATGAGGCCGACCGTATGTTGGATATGGGGTTCATTAACGACATCAAGAAGATTATCGAACATATGCCATCCAAACGGCAGACGCTTCTCTTTTCGGCCACGATATCCAAAGAAATAACAACACTGACGAAAAATATCCAGCAATCACCTGAGATGATCCAGATCGGCAAGCAGCACAATCCTATCGACACGATCACTCAGCACATTTATCCGGTTTCCAGAGAGCAGAAGATGTCGCTGTTACTTATGATGATCGAACACCAGCAGATGTATAGCATCCTGATCTTCTCGCGAACCAAACGCGGTGCGGACCGGATATGCCGCAAGCTGAAAAACATTGATATCCAGGCGGCGGCCATTCACTCCGACCGCACGCAAAACCAGCGGATGCGGGCATTGGAAGGATTTAAAAGCGGCAAATACCAGGTGATGGTCGCGACCGATATCGCCGCGCGGGGTATCAATGTGGAGGGCATCTCGCATGTGATCAACTACGACGTTCCGGCCTTTCCCGAAGATTACGTTCACCGGATTGGCCGAACCGGCCGGGCAGAGGCGACCGGCGACGCGATCACCTTCGTCTCTGAAGACGAAGTTCAGTACCTGCGAAATATCGAACGAT
The DNA here is from genome assembly GCA_021736565.1 of Phycisphaerae bacterium. GTDB lineage: Bacteria > Planctomycetota > Phycisphaerae > Sedimentisphaerales > SM23-30 > JAIPFO01. The sequence continues at coordinate 6,667 of JAIPFO010000149.1, forward strand.
TCATCGACCGAAAGTTCAAAAACGAATATTACGATGATTTCAACTACAGCCAGATTCCCTCCTCAGGGGGAACTTATCACAACAGCAAGCCCGGTGCGGGGCAAGGCCGAAAGAAAAAGTCCGGGACTCCCGGGCCAAAGGGGAAAAATAATCGCGCCGCCCAGAAGAAAAAGACAGGCCCTTCAGACCGTTCGGGGACCGACGGCAAAAGTTCGACAGGCACCAGAGTAAAAAAAGCAAATTTCTCTTTTAAACAGACAAAGAAGAAATCGGTTAAGGGAACCAGGCGAATCTATTGAGCTCTTAGGTACTTTTTAACTTGCGACAGATTGCATGAGTCCAATCGCATTTCAATGTTTCCATCGGGATGGTCCTGCTTACAGAAAACAGGACCACGCCCTCACAGCGGGCTGACGCCCGCGGTGAGGGGGGCGGGGAGATATGTTGTACTCCATGCCACGGGTTTCACTTCGCTCGCCGGCGGTTATTATTATTTGACCACTTCGTGGTCATGAGATGGTACTTCGGGCCGTTTAGTATCCTGCCATCCAGAGGCTGACCGATGACCTGCGACAAAAAATATTAAACCATTTCGCATAAACGCTTCCCTGTATTTTATAATTATTTTGAATGGCCTGGAAACCAGTCTGTCCTGTATGATTGACGCATTTTTTCCAGTGTTGCGGCGTATTTGGGATCATTCGTACAATGCGTTTTTTCAAAGGGATCTGTTTTAAGATCGATCAGTTGTTCTTCGATGCCTTCGGCATCATATTGGATGTACTTGAGCTTATCGCTGCTGACGACCATGCGCCCGATCTCGCTTTCGACGCCCAGGGTCTCGCGCCATGACACCTGTTTGCCTTCAAAAAGCGGGCGCAGGCTTTTGCCCCTGGGATCGGCGACGGCTTTGATGCCGGCATAGTCGCAGACCGTCGGCAGCAGGTCGAGGCCGTTTGAGACCAGGTGCGTCTCGTCGACCTGCCCGGGGGGGATATGCCCTTTCCACATGGCGGCAAATGGGATATTAGCGGCTTCTTCGTAGAGTACGGTTTTGTGTTCCATGCGATGGGCGGCGTCCATATCGCCGTGGTCGCTGGAGAAAAGGACCAGGGTATTCTCTTCGGTACCGCTCTGCTTAATGGCATCCAATATCATCTGGATCTCGCGGTCGACAACCTCGGTCAGGCGGCAGTAGGCCCAGCGGTGGAGCCGCCATTGCTTATCGGTGTAATTATCGCGGGCCAGGCGTCGGAATTTCCGCCGGTTGAGCAACGACGCAATGGCTTTGGGTTCATCCTTCTGCGGGTCGTAATTGGGTGGAAGCGGCGGGCAGTGCTTTTGATAAAATTCGTCTTCGCTGATGCCCTCGGGTATTTCCATCGCCTTATCCAACATTTTAAATTCAATCTTACCACGTTTTCTAAACCGTTCAAGGGCCGCTTTAGTGTATTGAAAATCCTGAAGCGCCATGAAACAGATGTCGTGCGGGTTGATCAGCGAGACAACCATGAAATAAGGTTTATCGTGCCTGGTCTTGATGTAGGCTGCGGTTTCTTCGGCGAGTTTTTGCCGGTGGTCATCGCATATGTCGTTAAAGCCCAGATCGGTGGGCGTCAGGCCTTTGGGAAGGTGTTCCTTGCCGCCATAGACGAGGCTGTAATCGCACTTTTTCAGGTAAGCGGCCAGCGTGGTACTGGCCACCACATCGGTGATATTCGCGATCCGCATGGCGCCGCCATTTTCCCGGGCGGGCTGGCCTTTGCTGTCGTTAAAATCGCCGGG
>JAIPFO010000150.1 GCA_021736565.1 Phycisphaerae bacterium
GTTCTGGATCGACGATGACACGAATTTCCCTGCCGGCCTGAATCGCGTATGATTTCTTTACACCTTTGAATTCGTTGGCGATATTTTCAAGATTTTCCAGACGTTTGATATAACGTTCCAGCGTTTCGCGACTGGCACCCGGTCGCGATGCACTCATCGCATCGGCCGCGGCGATCAACGGCGTATAAGGGGACTCCGCCGCGATGTCGCCATGATGGCCGGCAATGGCATTCAGCACCTCATGCTTTTCATTGAATTTTCGGACCAGGTCCGCGCCGATCTGGGGATGACCGCCTTCCACTTCATGGTCGACCGCTTTGCCGATGTCATGCAATATCCCGCAACGTCGGGCCAGATTGCCATCGAGTCCCAGCTCTTCGGCCATTACCTGGGCCAGGAATGCGACCTCCACCGAATGTCGCAGTACATTCTGACCATAACTGGTACGGTAATTCAGGCGGCCCAGGTAGGGCAGTAACTTATTATTTAATCCATTGACATTGGCTTCCAAAACCACCTTTTTGCCAATATCGTAAATTCGGTTTTCCATTTCTTTTTGGGTTTCTATCACCAGCTCTTCAATGCGAGCCGGGTGGATCCGACCATCCTGAATGAGCTTCTGGAGGCTCTGGCGGGCCACTTCCCGTCGGACCGGGTCAAACGCCGATACGACCACAATACCGGGGGTGTCATCGATAATCACATCAACCCCGGTGGCCTGTTCAAAGGCCCTGATATTTCTGCCTTCCCGACCGATAACCCGTCCCTTCATTTCATCATTTTCAATATCAACGGTTGAAACCGTACTATCACAGGTATGCCCGGCAGCATATCGCTGGATCGCGTTGATCGTGATTTCCCGACTGCGAGATTCGGCTTCCTCGGTAGCGCGGGTGACGATATTCTCGATCAGATTCGACGCTTCGTGTTCCACTTCATCTTCCAGGCGTTTTAATAGAATTTCTCGTGCTTCCCCTTCGGACATCCCTGAACATTTCAATAATTGAGCTCTTTGCTCCGCGAGCGTGTTACTCAATTGTTCGTCTTTGTTGGCAATGTCATGTTCGCGGGCGTTAATTTTTTTATCTCGTTTTTCCAGAGACCTTTCTTTTACCGTCAGGGATTCCCACTTTCGGTCCACAGAATCTTCGCGTTTTGAAAGATGCTTTTCAGATTCCCGCAATTCATTGCGTAAAATCTGTATTTCTTTTTCAAAGGCCTCTCGCTTCTCCATAATATCTGCTTTGGATTCTAGCTGGGCCGACTTAATGATATTATCAGATTTTAATGTCGCATCATCGATAATTGTTTTATATTTCTGTTCAGCGGCCTGAATCTTAGATTTCCCCAAAACATTTTGGGTAATCCAGGAGGCAACCGCCCCGGCGAAGCCCGCGACGATACCAATTCCTATGGCCGTGCTGTTTTCTACGGCCAACATTAAGATATTCTGCATATTCTTATAGCTCCTGTCTATGGTGAGGGTTGCGTCAAAAGTCAATGTTCACAAGTAATAACGTTGATTTAATACTGGAATCAACGTGCCACAATACTTTTGACGCCGGCGTCTATGTAAATGAGCGAATTATTTAACGAACGGCTTATTCAAATAGACCATCTATATAAAATGTCCGTTAACATTCACTCGTATATTTATACGTACAACGTCCAGAAATCTGGTGTTAAAGAAAAAAGAATTGCCGAATTAAAATCCTGAAGCGATCTCCGAAAATAATCGCAAGGATGAACTGAGCAGATAGTGTGCAGGAAACTTTCAAAGGGACAGATCCGCACGGCCACTTCTGCCGTGATCGTGAATGCTATCACTTCTTTACCCTGTTTCCAGACGGTAGCAACAGAAACTAGATAAGGTATCGAGTTACATGGTATTCAAAGATTCTCACCGGTCTTAAGGCCTGGGCCTTGCGAATACTCGAACGGTGATCCTGTATTCGCCGTTGTCGCAACAAAATAATGAAACAGCGGAATAGTTATAACTCTCTAATCCAGAAGGGCTTATAACATTTTTAATTTGAATATTCATCATGCAAAAAGGCTCGGAAACCAATTACTTTTCAGAGAAATATGGCTCGTATTCGAAAATGGCGTAACCAGATCCCTCTGTTATGTAAATCTAAATACTATCAGGTTCAGTCATTCAACAAATTATGTAAATAACGACGTGTATATAACGTAAAAAAACGGCTTTACCAGTTATATTACACGTACTCCTTTCTTCTGCCCAATGAAATCACTGAGCGGTTATTATGATGACGCTCGCGTTAAATGTCAATCTTGACAACTGAAAACGTCGATTTAAAGAAAAAATCAACGTTTTACGATTCTTTTAACGCCGGCGTCAATTATCAGGCGACACGATCAGCCTGTCAGGTTCAACGCAAAGCACTCGCCGCAAATCTCACCCTAGGGCCATTTTCAGCGTCAAAAAGAACTATTCTTGACGCTTGGGTCAAAAATGTTTTTTTAGGGAGAAATAGATTTTAAGCTAATGCTATATGCTGTAATTTAGGTTATGAGCGCTTTGGGGTCAAGGAAAAACTTTTTTGCAAAAATAGTATAAAAGAAAATGGGCAGGCCAGAATGACCGCCCCATCATTATAAACGCGAAATCCAGGAGGGTTTCCCACGTCAAAATAAATGTTGCGTTTGTAAAATCAGCATTTAAGACGCGGGAACTGGCGTCAACTCGTGACCAGGTCATCGCCTTTTTCGTCTTTGCTTCCGGCAGCTTCTTTGAGCGCCATTGGAGCATAGCGAGGTTCAATATAAGTCGGCTCCTGGCTGAGAATAATGCGATGGAGTAAACCAACCACCACTTTACTGGAATAGTTTTCCAGGACCTTTTTCTGATTAGCCACTACCAGGTTTCGCCGGGCATTGCGTCGGCGTTCATAGCGAAAAAGCTTCAGCGTGGCATTGAGCGACGCATTGTTTTTGCTCAGGATGAGGCGTAAATAGTCCGGGTCTTCCAGCTTAAGAATTTCTTGAAGCCGGTGATCTAGGCCGCCATCCGGCTTCCCTTTGCCAAGGTCAGCATAGTCGCAGCCGTTAACCAGTAACGCTGAGTAGAGATGGTCAAGCGAAACCCCGGCTTTCATGAAATCAAGGGTTACCGACGGAATATTTCGGCCGATCACGCACTGTCCCAACACCCAGGGCTCGATAAATACAAAGCCAAAACCTTCCATGATCGAGGTGCTAATCGTCATTCGGGTGATCGAATACATGTCCGAGACGCCATATTTAACGATTTGAGCCGGATGGTCGATGTCATATTCCCGGTGCAAGGCAACCATCTCACTGATATCAATGGTCACCGGCAATCTGTTCGTTTCAGTGAACCTCGTAAGTTTATCGCAATAGCGTTTCTCCTCTTCACTGCCACCACCTAAAGATACGACCAGGTGGTATTTATCGTCCAGGTCATACTTTTCCTTGAAAGGAGTGACCTTTGAGAGATTATTGAGCATGTGAAGCAGATAGATGGATTCTTCGACATTTTTTCGGGGAATCGCTCTGACAGGATAATAGAGAATGGCGGCCTTAGGATCGATCCCTTTTCTCTCTTCCAACTGCTTGCGAAGAGTCAGGCAGGGGCCCGGGTCGCCGCCTGTTTCGGGATCCAGCATACATTGCGTGGACAGGGAGTCATCTATACAGTTGGGGACATACCACACACGCCGAGGTTCAACGCCGTGGTCGAGTAGACGGTAGTAATCGTTAGTATTAATCGCAATATATTCAATGTTGGGGGTCGATGGGTACAATATCTGGTGCCAGTCAGGCATGTCGGTTGGCATGAACGCCTGGAATTTCTTGACGTTACTAAAATTGGCCGGCCGCTGTTGCGCAAAATCATGCACACGGACAAAGAATCGCTTATGGGATTTGGCTTGATATTCCCACAGCGTCCAGAGATAAAACGCGTAGGTCACCGATGGATTAATGCCAACCGATAAATTTTCCATGATAACCATGTCGGCATCGGCAAAGACCTGCTGCAAATGCTCGGCAACGTTGGTGCCATGCCAGATATAATCATGAACACGCTGGATCTGAACGCTCTTGCCCTCAAGGCCCGGAATACGGTAATCCGGCGAGATCTCCTCGATGTTTTTATAGGATAACCGGTCCGCTTGCCAGGGGAGAAAGGCTTTGATTTCTTTACTGGCCTTGCCAAAAAGAGTGACCGTCAGTTCGGGGTCTTCCTTGAGCAGCTCAGTAACGGTACGCCATATAACAGTGTTGACCCCATCATAGGCACCGATAGAATAATGTCCGATGGCTAAATGCATGACACAGACTCTCTGGACTCCCACGTCAGAAGTCATTTTACGAATTCTAAATCGCCCTTAAGAGGCGGAAAACGGGCATCAGAAATACATATGACGCTGGCGTCTCTGGACTCCCACGTCAAAAGTCATTTTACGAATTCCAAATCGCCCTTAAGAGGCGGAAAATGGGCATCAAAAACAAGCGTCAACTATACACAGAACATAGCCAACTTTTAAGCTCAATTCCATATTATTTTTTTTAACGGGTGAGAGATACCGTCATATTTTCTTTAAAACTCGTTTTGGAGTGCCCAAAGACCGATCGTTAGCCAAAAATTGAACTCCCATCCCCATAAATATTCTCACCTTAAAAATCATTTCTCGGCCTTCAAATCGCTCTAGAATATACGGAAAACCGGCGAAAAAAAAACTTATGACCCTGACGTCAATATAAAGTGACTTTTTTTAATAGATGCTTTATTATAGGTAGCTCAGGATTGTCTCGGCAACCTGATTTGTGTGATTGCGATTGAGTTTTCCCGTTTCTCGGGGTATATCGCTACCATTCAAATTGTTGACTCCCATGGCAAAGGCTGATTTGCATTGTTAAAATCACCCTTAAAGATGCGGAAAATGACTTCAATAAACTTACGACGCTGGCGTCTTTTTCGTCTTATGATCGCCACGTTATGCTGGAGAGATATTTATGATAGTAACACTGGATGGGCCTGCCGGATCAGGCAAGAGTACTGTCGCCCAGTGCCTTGCCGAAAAACTTGGGGTGACCTACCTGGACACCGGCGCAATGTATCGGGCGATTACCTGGGCCGCCCTAAAGGGCCAGTGGCCTTTGGATCATCCAGAGGAACTCGCCAGGCAGGCTCAAAAGTGCAGAATAGATTTTTTTTGCCATGACAGTCACAGCGATTCTCACGTCAAAAATGACGCGGGTACCCATAAGGGTATTCGGCTTGACGGCCAGGATATTACCAGCCTGATCCGATCGCCGGAAGTAACCGATGCATCCCATTATATAGCCGGAAATGTGGCGATTCGTGAATTTCTGGTGGACCAGCAGCGGCTCATTGCCCGACAGGCCGGTTCGCTGGTGACAGAAGGACGCGACCAGGGGACATTAGTTTTTCCGAATGCGGATTATAAATTCTATTTAGATGCAACTGCCGAATGCCGGGCGAAACGTCGCTATCGCCAGATGCCCAAAGGCCAGGTTCGCTATGAAGATATACTCAACAGTCAGATTCAACGCGACCAGCGCGACACTGCACGCCTGGTCGGCGCCCTGAAAACCGCCGACGATGCCATTGTTATCGATACAACCGAAATGACCCTGGAGCAGGTCGTTGAAAAATTATATAAAATTGTAACCCCATAGAATACCTATGGGTGGCAGCGGTTTTGCCCGGCAAACCGAGGGCCTTCTTTTCAGGATGGATAACGCCCTTCCAATCAACAAGATATTTTTTATATCCCGGAGTATATTATGCGACCTTATTACTGGTTTTGGCAACAATTCATGCGAATTATGTTTTCGGCTTTATTTAAAAGCCAGGCCTATAACCGCCACAATGTCCCCCTGGAAGGACCCGTTTTGCTAGTGAGTAACCATCAGAGCTTTCTGGACCCGATGCTCTGCGGGGCGGGCATCAATCGCGAAGCCTACTATATGGCCCGGGACACACTTTTTAAGAATCCTGTTTTTGGTGCCATGCTCCGTTCGGTCAATTCGTTTCCTGTCCAGCGCGATAAAGCGGACGTCAAAGCGATTAAAGATATCATCAATCGCTTAAAGTCGGGTAAGGTCGTTACCATGTTCCCCGAAGGAACCCGTACCACCGATGGCAAGATCCAACCCTTTAAAAGCGGCTTCGATGTCATCGCACGCCGGTCAAAGGCAACCACCGTGCCGGTCGTGATTGACGGGGCCTATGAGGCATGGCCCCGCCACCAGCTCTTCCCCGCCATGGGAACAATTCGCGTCATGTATGGCCAACCCATAACACCCCAGGAATGTAAAACCCTCTCCCGGGAAGAATTCGTCGCACGGATCAATCAGCAACTCTGCCAGATGCAAAACGAGCTTCGAACCCGCTATGGTAGACCACCTCTCGATTACGCCAAGTCCCCCATAATAGAAAAAATCGATGGCCAGTAGGGGCGATACGTTCTGGCCATCCCGGCCAAACTGGAAAATTCTCCAGGAATCGACGTGATGTTAAAAATGAGCCTGACCTGACCGGTATTTGTGTTGCATCCCCTTGTCAATAAACAACTTAGCTGACATTGTCGCATCCCGGGTGATTCGGTCAGGTAGATTTGGTTGCATGACCGGCGAATTTGACTATAATCCAGTGAATGCGATCGTTTTGGACGTTAATTTCTGACGCAACCATTTTTTGAAAGGGTTATAGATGATTTACTTCAAATGTCAGCAGTGTGGAGAGCAACTGGAGGCCCCCACGTCAATGAGCCACGAGGTATTGCCCTGCCCCAGCTGTGGGTTTCAGGAGCGAATCCCCGAACAGGTGGAGATTATTTTATCGGAAGACGACGAAATGGACTCTTCGGACAGTCCCGCCACTGAGCCGCCATCAGACAAAACACAGGAGATCTCCGCGATTCGGCAGTTACGAATATCCGCCAATGGCGAAATGGTACTCAACGAAGATGGTAAATCACTCAAATGCCCGGTCCAGCAGGGCAAGCGGTGTGAATCTCGCTGTGCATGGTTTGCCCTCGATTCGGAAAAATCCATCGCGAGCTGTCAGGGGCATCTCCTTGGCCAGGTCGTCCAGAATGATTATAATAATGGTGCCTATTAGTCTCTTACAAATGATATCTTGAGCAAAATGGTCAGGATTTCTTAACAATCTTCCAGGGGCTTACGTCCCGCCTATAATATTGGTTCCGGCACTTGCCGGTCAGGAGAACTTTGATGAAAATTGCCGTTGTCGGCGCCGGGGCGATGGGGGGGTACTACGGTGCCATGCTCGCTCGCCATAACTATGACGTCCATTTCCTGATGCGCAGTGACTACCCGGTCGTTAAGCAAAATGGGCTTACGATTAAAAGTTGCAACGGCGACTTTCACCTGGAGCAGGTTAATTGCTACAAGGATACCCGGGATATGCCGCCGGTCGACCTGGTCTTCATCGGCCTCAAGACCACCGATAACGATAAATATGAACAGCTGCTGAGCCCGCTGGCAGGGGGGCAGACACGTTTTCTCTCGGCACAAAACGGCCTGGGCAACGAAGAACAGCTCGCCGGCCTGTTCGGCAAAGACAACGTCGCCGGGGCCGTTGCGTTTATCTGCTGCAATCGCCGCCAGCCCGGCGTTATCGATCACCTCGACTATGGTCATATCCACATCGGTAATTTTAACCGACCCGCCGATGCGACACTCACCGAATTTGGCCGGATGCTCAACGAAAGTCAGATCACCTGCAAGGTCGTCGATGATATGGCCATGGCCCGCTGGCAAAAGCTCATCTGGAATGTCCCGTTCAACGGCCTCTCCACCGCACTGGACCTCACCGCCGATAAGATCGTAGGCGACCCGCACCACCGCGACAGGGCCTGGCAGCTCATGCTGGAAGTCCAGGCCGCCGCCGCCGCCAATGGCGTTACCATCGAAACCACTACCCTCGAACAGATGATGACCTATACCGATACAATGGCACCCTATTACACCTCCATGCACCTCGACCGGCTCGCACATCGCCCCATGGAGATCGAATCGATCATCGGCGAACCTCTCCGCCGAGGTCTCGCCAAAAAGATGGCCCTTCCAGAAATGCAAAAACTATACAATACCCTCAGTGCCCTGCAGAAAACCAACCGCGAATGAACGCGAATAAACGCTAATGAAGAAAATATTATTCGCGTCGGCTACTGCCGATAACAAGGTCCGCCGCTGGCGGATTTGCCGTTAAAAATCACATAAATGCCTCATTTTATTCAACAATTCAACGAACAACTCTCTGAGTTACTCCCGGGCAATGCCCGTGTACTTCTGGCGGTTTCCGGCGGCCTTGACAGTATGACCATGCTGCATGCATTTGCTGATATTTATCGTCGGCAGCCTGGTTCGGTAGGGGGGCTTCATGTTGCGCATTTAAATCATCTGCTTCGC
>JAIPFO010000151.1 GCA_021736565.1 Phycisphaerae bacterium
CCGAGGACCTCGGTCGGTGCAGTGAGGAATTCCAGTTGAATCCCTTCCTCCTCCGCGTGGATCACTTCTTCGACACGGGCGGGCATTTGCTCGCGGCCCCGCCGGTAAACCAGGGTACTCGACGAGGCGCCTAAACGTTTACTGCTGCGAACGGCATCCATGGCGGTATTGCCGCCGCCAATGACAACCGCCTTACGCCCGCGTATTATGGGGGTATCGGCGGTGGCATTGTAAGCCCCCATAAGATTCGAGCGGGTGAGGTATTCGTTGGCGGAATAAACACCTTTTAAGTTTTCGCCCGGGACGTTCATAAAGGCCGGCAGGCCGGCACCGTTGGCGATGAAAAGGGCGTCAAAGTGCTCCTCCTCCTTCAGTTGCTTGAGAGTGACCGTACGGCCGACGATCACATTGGTTTCAATCGTAACGCCAAGGGCCTTCAGTTTCGCCACTTCACTCTCAACAATGCTGTTAGGCAGGCGAAATTCAGGAATACCATAGAGCAAAACACCGCCAACACGGTGAAAGGCTTCAAAAAGGGTGACGTCATGGCCGCATTTGGCCAGTTCTCCCGCGCAGGTCATCCCCGAGGGCCCCCCGCCGATACAGGCGACTTTCTTCCCCGTCTTTTTACCCGATGGGGCCGCCGGCGGCATGGCCTGCTGGATTTCATAGTCCGCGGCAAACCGTTCAAGATAGCCAATCGCCACCGGGGTGTCAGACTTGCAACGGACACACAGGCATTCGCACTGGGTTTCCTGCGGACAAACCCGACCAGTGACCGCCGGGAGATTATTTGCCTCCCGTAAAACCCGGGCCGCCTGCCGATAGTCCCCCTTGGCGATCTGGTCGATGAACCCTGGAATGTCGATGCTTACCGGGCAGCCCTCGACGCATTTGGGGTTCTTGCATTGCAGGCAACGCTGGGCTTCCAGGATGGCCGCCTGTTCGGAGAGCCCGAGATTGACTTCATTAAAGTCCATCGCTCGTTCAGTACCAGGGCGTTGAGGCATTGCTTGCCGTTTGATCGCAAGACGTTCTTTAGGGGGCAGGGTATTGTCGGTTGTCATAATATTTATTTGTTTTTTTAAGGGGGCTGTCAGGAAGAATTAGTTTTTATGGGGGGCGGCGTTGAAGGCCAATAGGGCTCTCCGCGTCAAAAAACGTTTTTCGTCTTCTCGCTCACGCGTTAAGATACGCAAAAACGAGCTTTAGAGATCCGTTGGACGCCGGCGTCTTTACTGTAATTTACAGGCGTGTCTTTTGAAGTCATCGAGGGATCTGGCTTCGTGCGATTTATAAGTGGTCAGGCGGTCCATGAGCTCATCGAAGTTGACCTGGTGACCATCGAATTCCGGGCCGTCGACGCAGGCGAACTTCGGGACGCCGCCCACGCTAACCCGGCAGCCGCCGCACATCCCGGTGCCATCCACCATGATCGGGTTCAAACTCACCTGGGTCGGAATCGCACCGGCGCGGGTTACCTCCGAAACCGCCTTCATCATCACCACCGGACCGGCCGTGTAAACAGCGTCAACATCGGTTTCAGGGGCGTCAAGGAGCTCTTGAAGCGCATCGGTGACAAACCCTTTTTTACCGCTGGAGCCATCGTCAGTGATCATGATCAGCTGGTCACTGACCGCCGCGAGCTGCTCCTTCAGGATAAGCAGTTTCTCGCTGCGGGCTCCAATGATCGAGATGATCTTATTGCCCAGCTCACGCAGGGCGATCGCCTGGGGGTAAACCACCGCGGTCCCGAGTCCGCCGCCAATGACCACCACGGTGCCATAGTACCCCAGGTGGCTCGGCTGGCCCATCGGCCCGGCAACATCCTGGAAAAATTGCCCCGCCTGAAGGCTGGACATCTCCAGGGTCGATTTACCGACCGTCTGGACGATCAGACTGATCGTCCCGGCCTCTGGATTCGTCTGGGCAACCGTCAGGGGCAGGCGTTCGGAATGGTCAAAGGCCCGGACCATGACAAACTGCCCGCATTGACGGGATCGGGCTATACGGGGAACTTCGATCTCATAAAGGTGCAAATCGGGTCCGAGGGTCTCTTTTTTTACGATCTTATACATAGTGTTCTCATTGTGATAGTTGTGCCGAATGTCAATCGTGACACATAAAAAACGTCGATTTAATGTCAAAATCAATCCGCCAAAGGCGGACGGGCGTTAGTCGTATTCTCATTAGACTGTTCAGGTCAACTTCCAGAACTGGCCCTGCCAGAGAAGGTGGATTCCCGCATCATAAATGGGTTTTTAAGTGCCAAAAACCCCTTAAAGATGCGGGGGACAGGTTTCAAATCCCAATCGTTCGGGATATGACATGACGCCAAAGGTCTACCATTCTATAGGATAAATAAATGAAGGCAAGGGTATTTTTAACATCAGTTGCCAGGGGCTCCGAGATTATTCTCTGGCAAGGTATTTCTCCGGTCCCCGGGGATGAAATCTTTGTAGAAAACCTAATGTAAATTCGTGCCAGGGAAAAAGAAAAAACGCGAACGTTTACGAAAGTTAATGATACAAGGTGACCGCCGTTTTGGTGTTGAGAGAGCAGATCTGATTGGACTTGAAAACGTTTAAAAAAAGAAGTTTTTGTATGAAAAAGCTCATAAGTTATTAGAAATTAAAGACTTACATTAATATGTAGCGTTGAAAAACCTGCAGGCGGGCGACAGGAACTACTAAATATATGGAATTTTTATTTTAATTCGCTACAATACAGTAAAAGTGGTGTTGAACCTTCTTTTGACGTAGTGCCAGCCTTGTATTTTAGTGATTTGATACAATGAATTATAACAAAGTCAAAAAAGAAAAACTGACGATCCTGTTGGTAGAGGATGACCCGGCCCACGCCGAACTCGTTAAACGCAGTTTGACGAAACATCAAACCGCTACAGAGATTATTCATCTCGCCGATGGGCAAACAGCCCTGGATTATCTTTTGGCTCAAAATGCCTACGCCGATCCGGATAGTTGTCCCCGTCCTCACGTCATCCTTCTGGATTTAAGATTGCCCGTTCTGGATGGCTTAAGTGTCCTCAAAAAGATTAAGGAGTCTGAAAAATTACGCAAGATTCCTGTGATTGTACTTACAACCTCAGAATCTGAATGGGATATAGCCAAGGCGTATGGTTGCCATGCCAATAATTACCTGATTAAACCCGTCGATTTTAATGAGTTTTCAGAACTCATGGAAGACATCGGCTATTATTGTGGTTGGATAGGTCAAATTAATCAAGAACGCGAGGAATGCCATGACCAGTAGAGAGAAGTTGTCCATATTGCTTGTCGAAGATAATCAAGCACATGCCGAATTACTGAAACGCACTTACGGCAATCATGAGATGGTCGGTAGGATTAGTCATGTCTCTGATGGTCAGGAAGCCCTGGACTACCTGTTCCAATGCAATGGCAGCACGGATTCTCTTGCGAACCCCCGCCCGGATGTGATCCTTCTGGATCTGCGATTACCCAAGATCGATGGCCTCAGCGTTCTAAAAGAGATCAAAGAATCGGATAAGCTCAAAAAAATTCCAGTGGTGATCCTCTCGTCGTCTGCAGAAGAAAAGGATATTGCCACCTCCAGCCAATATAAAGCCGATAACTACCTCGTGAAACCACTAAACTTTTCCCAGTTTCCCGAGTTAAACGATGTTTTAGGATTTTACTGGCTGGGGCGGGATGTCTTTAGGAGACAGAATAAACCCACCTGATCTTTTGGGTTTGTGACAGGGAAAATTAGGAGGATCGGGGTACCACGGAAAAGTACATTCTATTACTTGAAGATGACGAGTCGCATATCGCATTAGTCCGACGTGCGTTCAAAACCCGCGCCAGACTGACACGGTTGGTTGTTGCCCGGACCCTTGAAGAGGCCCATCTCGCCATTGCCGCCTCAACACCCGACCTGGTTATTGCGGATATCAATCTTCCTGATGGCAAAGGCATTGATCTTCTACCGCCCGGGCTGCAGGGATCGGCATATCCCGTTATCGTGATGACCAGTTATGGCGATGAATTGATTGCCGTGGAGGCAATGAAGGCCGGGGCCCTGGATTATATTGTCAAATCAAAGGAAACCCTGGAAAACCTCCCCCATATTGCCCGGCGAACGTTGCGACAATGGGAAGACGCCATTGAGCATAAACGGACATGCGCGGAATTGGAATCATCTCTGAGAGAAAAAGAACTGCTGCTCAAGGAAGTGCACCATCGCGTAAAAAATAATTTACAGCTGATCTCCAGTATGTTGAGCCTCCAAGCCATACAGACTCATAATAGCGAGTTGACCGGGATTTTAGAAGAATGCCAGATTCGGGTCCGAACGATTGCCCTGATCCACGAAAAACTGTATCAGTCTGAAAATTTTACGCAGGTTAATTTCAGTGACTATATAGAGCTGCTGGGCACCGAACTGCTCCATGCCCATAGGACCGCAGTAGGCCAGGTTGATTTAACGCTTGACGTTGTAAAGACTTACTTGAATATTAGCCAGGCGATCCCCTGTGGCCTGATCTTGAATGAGCTGCTGACCAATGCCCTTAAACACGGTTTCCCCCAGGGGCGGACGGGCACAATTCATGTCAGTTTTCAAGCCAGGGGGAATAATCAGGTGGCCATGTCCGTCTCTGATGACGGCATTGGTATTCCGCCCGATATGGACCTGGACAAACAGAAGTCGCTGGGGATGGTCCTGGTCAAATCCCTGGTGCGACAGCTCAATGGTTTTTTTTCACTTGACAGACAGAATAAAACTGTTTTTACTGTCTGCTTCGAAATCGATACGATCCAGGAGGAATAATAATGATCGATAATACACGCGTGCTGGTAGTGGAAGATGAGGTTATTGTTGCCGAAGATGTTCGCTGCCGGTTAGATTCCATGGGAATTAAAAATTGTACCATCGCATTGTCAGGGCCCGAGGCCCTGGATATCGCCAGGGAATCCCCTCCCGATATTGTCCTGATGGACATAAGGCTCAATGGCAAGATGGACGGTATTGAAACCGCCGGAAGGATCCGGGAGCACCTGGATGTCCCAATCCTCTATGTCACCGCCTATTCGGATAAAAATACACTCGAACGCGCCCAAAAAACCAACCCCTATGGCTATATCCTTAAACCGCATGACAATAAACAGCTGATGATTAACATCCAGATGACACTCCATAGACACAAAATGGAGAAAAAATTACTGGAAAAGAACGGTCAGATCGAAAACGCGTATGAATCCCTCAAGGAAAAATTGGGGTACATCCAGCACAAAGCACATAAGGCCATTTCGGCCAATCAGGCCAAAAGTGAGTTCTTAGCCACGATGAGCCATGAATTCCGGACGCCGATGAATGCGATTATGGGATTCAGCGACCTCCTCGCCCGGGAAAAACTCACCAGCGAACAGCGGGACTACGTTAAAATGATCACCACCGCCAGTCAGCGGTTGCTGGCCCTGGTGGACGATGTCCTGGATATGTCCAAGATTGAAGCCGGTAAAATGACCATGGAACTGGACGATGTCTCCTTGAATGAGTTTATGGAAAATATTTACCAGTTCATGGCGCCTCTGGCACGGCAGACAAAGCTCAAATTTGAGATCCAACGGTGCAGCCGTCTTCCGGGAATAATTCGTACAGATCCAACGCGGCTGCGGCAATGCCTGATTAATTTGATCAGTAACGCCATTAAGTTTACCGAAAAGGGGCATGTTCTCATTAAAGTCGCCTATGGCCCCAAGGCCTCACCTCGGGCCATTCGATTTGAAATCGAAGACACCGGCATCGGCCTCTCAACCGAAGCCCAGAACAATATCTTTAAATCCTACGTCCAGGCCCAGGGCGGCGCGACTCACAAATATGGCGGTACCGGCCTGGGACTAACCATTACCAGGCGGCTGATATCCATGCTCGGAGGGAGTATCTCTGTTCATAGCGAAGTGGGCAAGGGGTCGGTCTTTACCCTGGTCGTGCCCGTCGGTTCTGATCAAGAGAATCTCATCAAGCCTCAGGGGAGCACCGCCGATCTGACGCTCCACACCCGCCCTTCTTTTGCCGGGCATGTCCTGGTCGCCGAAGACAACTCCGCACATCGAATATTGATCGAAACGATGTTGCAGCGATTGGGCATGACGGTCAGCTTTGCGTTTAACGGCGAACTGGCCGTTAAAATGGCCAAAACCCATAATTACGATTTAATCTTCATGGATATCCAAATGCCCGCCATGGATGGCTGCGATGCCGTCCGGGCAATAAGAGCCAATGGCATCACGGTGCCCATTATTGCCATGACCGCCCAGGTATGTCAGGAAAATGAGGAACTTTGCTCAAAAGCGGGCTGCAATGATTACCTCGCCAAGCCGCTGGAAAGAGAAATCTTAGCCGATATGCTGGAAAAATATCTGATCCTTGTAGAACGAAATTGAAGCGGCTCCGGCCGATCGGGTTGCTTGAAAGACCTATTCACCACGCCGCAGGGCGTCGGACCCAAACTTTTTCTGGATGGCGTCCAGGGTCGCGTCGATCTTTTTCTCTTTTTCTTCCTGCGGGTCGGCAAACAGCATCTGTTGGCCGGCAGTCGCGTCGGTAAAGCCTGAAACGCCGAATCCGATCAGACGCAGGGGCCCGGTTGCGCTTTTCTCAAACGTCTTAAGCATGGCCAAAGCAACCTGCCAGAGGACCGCCGTGGTATGGGTCGATTCAGAAAGGGTCTTACTGCGGGTCACCGTGCGAAATGTGCCATAGCGGAATTTCAAGGTGAGTGTCCTTCCCTTCAGATGGCCGTCACGCAAACGGCGGGCCACTTCCTGAACCTGGGAATATAAATTTTGCCGCAATAGCTCAAAGTCCCCGATATCCTGCGAGAAGGTGTGTTCGCTCGAGATGCTTTTCGCCGGCGAGTCGGTCACCACCGGACGGGAATCAATCCCGCGGGCCAGCTGCTGAAGCTCACCGGCCCGGTTGCCCAGGATCATCGCCAGATGGTCCGGGTCCTCCAAACGCAGCTGCTGGATGGTTTCAATGTGATGGTCGCGTAACGTTTGACAGGTCACCTTACCGATCCCCCATATCTTGCCCACCGCCAAGGTATCAAGGATCGCCTGCTTGTTCGCCTCGGTGATCACCACAAAACCGTTGGGCTCCTCCAGGTCGCTGGCAAGTTTGGCCAGAAATTTATTCGGCGCCATCCCCACCGAGGCCGTCAGTTGGGTTTCATCCCTGATCATCTGCTGGATCTTCCGGCCGATATCTTCAACGGTTCCCAAGGGCCCCACGCATTGCGACACGTCCAGAAAGGCCTCGTCAATAGAGAGCGGTTCAACCCGCCGGGTGATACGATGGAAAACCTCACGGATCTGGTCAGACAGTTCCGAATAGCGGTCCATACGGACCGGCATAATGATCACCTCCGGGCAACGCCTGACCGCCTCACCCATGGCCATCGCACTGTGAAGCCCGAACTGGCGGGCCTCATAAGAGGCGGCACTGACCACCCCTCGTGATTCGGCCGGACTTCCCACCACCAGCGGCCGGCCACGATACTCGGGATGGTCAAGCTGTTCGACCGACGCATAAAAAGCGTCCATATCGACATGGATAATATTACGGGGCATACGTCTATTCTTTCAAAACCGCCTCTGCAACCTTCACGATCGCCTGACGGGCTTTGGGCAGGGCGGGGCTGTAGGGGTAATTCTCGTTAAGGGTTCGATAGGCGGCCCTGGCTTTCTTGAGCTCTCCCATGCCGCAGATGGCCTTAACCTGAGACTGTCGGGGGGTATTTTTACACTAATGAAATCGGACGCTTTGGCGTTTTTCAGTGGCCTGGATTGATAGAGCAACTGATCGTCGGCATGCACCTCAAATGTAATATTGAACCGACCCTGGAAACGGCTGTCAGGCCCTATCAGGGCCACAAACCGGTCGATCTCTGCCGTCTTAGAAAGGTCATAAACCACACGGGAGGGCACCGAACAGCCCAGCCCCTGGTGATGTATCCGGCTGTTGAGCCACAGGCCCGCCTCGCGCCGCTTGCTGAACCCCCGATGGTCGCGGCTCGATGGCTTCGGTAATATCGCCGTATCGGAGAGAAATTGATCCGGGATCCGATACGCCGCGGCATCCGGCTCAACCCTGAAGCGGAACATCGCCTGATTCCCAGAACTCCCAGGTACCTGGCTAAAGCATACCGCCTCGCTGATAAGAAGGACCAGAAGGCCATATCGGATCAAAGTATCTTTTAAATAGGGCATCGAAAACAGGCTCCCGCGCCAAAGGTTCATACGGACGCGCAATAGGCGGATGGAACACCAGGGGCAACACCTCAAAAGACGTATAGCGATGGCGTCTGTCTGACAAATATTCTCCCCCTCATTATAACGCCCCATCCCCCCTCACGTCAAAAGTCATTTTCCCCCCGAAAAACGGCCCAAAGGGCCAAAATATCA
>JAIPFO010000152.1 GCA_021736565.1 Phycisphaerae bacterium
CCCCAGTCTGAGTTGTCAGGATTTCGATCGATGGCTTCCTTGAGCAAAGGAATGGCTTCGTCATAACGCTCGCTGTCATAATACAGCTTGCCCAACTCAATCATCGCCTCATGAAATTTCGGTGCCCGTGGCGTCATGGCAGGATCGGATAAGACCGCCAACAGCAATTGCTCGGCCTTCTCCTTGACCGGTGGTTCCAGTGAGAGGTAACATCGGGCCATGGGAATGATCGAATTTATCGCCGCGGGCATATTGGGATGCCGGTTTCGCAGCGTTGAATAGTAAGTAATCGCTTCGTCAAAATGCCCCACCGATTGATGGGCCTGTGCCAGATAATATAACGCGTCTGTCCATTCGGTTTGTCCCACATGCTCATCAACATATCGTTTGAGGGTGGTTATCGTGTTTAACGCCTCCCCCGCCCGGTCATAGCACATCGCGGCACTCCAGAGGCTATCACTGTAAACCGTTGAATTCTCAACCGTTAAGTCCGCTAAGCGAAGAAACTGCTGAGCGGCCCTGACATAATAATCGACTTTTAACTGATTCTGCTGAGCAAACCAAGGGTCATCCTGCCTAACGCTGTCTGCCTGCTTACTGTCTTTTTTGGCCTGCCCGATCTGTCCGGCCAGACTTTCCGCCATCCGCCTGAGCATCATGGCATACCGGCCAACGGCATCACGGTCTTTTCGTGGGGCCATTTGTTGCTCCAACTCCAAAAAGGCGATCGCCAGGTCATACTGCTTAAGCAGCCCCAGCTTCTGAGCGAGTACCGCCAGGGACTTCTGAGCCTGGCTTTTTGCGACTGAACGGTTATTAGGACGCTCCGTTATCAAATCCACGACCGCCTGGTAATGCATGGCCGCCTGATCATATCGCTGCTGCATCGCATCGCACTCTGCCAGCCCTAACCTGCCTGCAACATACCACTCTTTACCCACCTGGGAATCAACAACGATCTTGTAAAAATTCCTGGCATCGTAATCCCGATACTGCTCATAATTGATCTTGCCCAGCTCTAGCGCGACCTGGGCATAAACATCGCCCCGATCTGCCATTCTGGCCAGTAAATCCCTTAAAACCAACTCTGCCTGGTCGGTTTGGCCAGAATGCCGCATGGCACGCCCCCGTAAAAAATCCACTTCTTCGGCATACCGAGAGGCTTTGACCAGGTCATCCGCTGTATTTAACCATACCAACGCCTCCTTTTCATGACCTTGCCCGATGAGGACTTCGGCTTTCCGGGCAAATGCCCAGGCCTTGTCATCCGCATTCGTGTTCGGCGAGCCGAGTATCTTTTCTAACTCGCCTAGAGAGATGGTGAGATATTCCTTAGGACGTGCGGATAAATACATTTCGACTAAACCGCGATGAAGAACCGGATCGAACGTTTCGCTGACGCTAATGGCCTTTTTTTGATAATTAACAGCTTGTGAAGCCTCATCCAGCCCCCAATATGCCAGTGCCATATCTTGAAAAACATCTTTGGCAGCCGGGCTGTTGGGGTCGACCCAACCCCGCCCTATCGCTTCGAGGTAATCGGTGATAATGTTTTCGTAATTCCGACGGGCACTTCGTGGGTTCGAGGCGTTGAGGCTGAATTCGCGTCGCTGGTTAAGTTCCTGGGCGCGTGTCTGGGCGACCAGGCCATGTACTCGCCCTAACTGGCCTTGCGTGATGGACTTAACCCGCAACTGCTCTGCCTGGCCGTAGAACTCCGTATAGCGATTCTCGGCGGCAAGCTGCGAGACGGCCACAAATTCATCGTCGAAGGTCGGTTCGATGGTCTCCGGGCGCAGCATGACCAGCGAAGTACCAAAGGCAATGACACTTACCACAAAAAGCGGTACCTGCCATTGCCTGGCCAAAGCCTGGCGGAGAGTCGATTGTGATTTCGGCGATTTTTCCATCAACTCTGCTCACGGCCTCCTGCCGTTTTATGGCCATCAGGGTAAATCTGCTCGGTGCTATCAAAGGGGACTTTTCTGCCAAAAGTTGATTTTGGCGATAACAATCCCGCTTTTCAATACTGATAATGGCTATGCATAGAATTTTTGGCACGACTGCCTGTGCAGAATCAACGCATCCTGCGTTAATAACTGCCTTCCGTACACGGCCACGTTTGAGGGTATCAGAGGCGTCCTCAAACCGAGATCAAATCTACCCAAATGGGCATTGCAAAAAGTGACATATGACGCCAACGTCGCACGTATTATCGAAGTTCATCATCCGCATTTAAAAGGGTCCTGTTAAAATACGGACTTTGACTTTTGACGTTGGGGCCATTTTAAGTATTCCCTGAGACCGGGTATCGAGTTCCCCGGATCCCAAGACAATTTTCAGGCGGGTCAGCCTGAATGCCCCCCCAAAAGGAATCGGGGAAGCTGTGGGTCCATTACAATTATTTTGTTATTTTCGGCGTTCATATCACGAATGACTATACAAATCAAATCGCATAATCCACTCTGGAGCTGTCGTTCCATGTCTTTTCAGTTGGTTTATCGCATCTTAAAGGGCGATTTAAAGAAAATATGAACTTGGCGCTGGTGTCCTATGCGCCCCCATGGACCATAGGGTCATGCTGTTGGGGGGCTCATCTTATCCTGTTCCATTATCTCACGAATTTCACGCAGGGTTCTGGATTGCTTTAGCTCATCAATATGCACTAGCCGGTCGAACACATTCTCATTATAGAGCCGATGTCCGCCATCGGTCCAGTTGCTCTCAGAAATAAGCCCCATAATCGTATAATTATGGACTGTCTGCCGCGATAGTCCGCTGTAATGAGCAACCTCCCCTATTCGATAATGTTTAACAGGAGGGTTTTTTTTTAATCTTGTGGCCAGTGTTTCCATTTCTTAATTACTCACCCTGCAAACTATTCAATTAAAAAACATGCTTTACATTTTGTAAAATATAACATAAAAATATTCAGGTCAAGAAATTTCTTTAATTTTTACTGATTTTTTTCTGCGATTGACTCTCATGCCTGCCGATAAACTTACAGGAGACTATCTCCTTGAATGTGAAATATTAATAGATGCACTATATATTGATGCTCAGATGAACAACTATACAATATGGATAATACACAAATAATTTATATTGGAACCGACTCGGCCTTTAGCCTTTTACTCGCTCAATGCGCGGAGACCAATAAACTTTCATTTCAAGGGGTTAATCCTGAGATTTTTGGGAAACTGAAAGAAATTAAGAACACTATTTTGATCTTTGATAGCGATTTTATGGACACAAGCCATGCCAAAGAGTCGACTATTCTGGCGACCAAACCGGGCAATCTGTCCATTTTATGCTGCCCGCACAATTGCACGACGATTCAAGATAAGATTCGGTCATTTGGTCATTTTGATGACGTTTTGGCCAAAACGGATAATGCCGCCCTTCTGGAACAGCGGATCAGATTCTATACGGGCTGCCTCTTTCAGAAAATCACTTTAGATGAAAATGGGCATTCCTACGACCTGACGCGAAAAAACCGGGCGTTATCGCGTCAGATCTCGAATTTACAACAGCAGGTCAGCCTGATCAACACGGAACGGCACATCCAGGATATTGTTCTGGAAAAGATCAACTATATTCGTACTCTTTCTCGGCAGATCAATTGCCTGAATTTGGAAAAAATTGCCACGATATGCATCGAACAGGTGCCCTCGCTGATCTCTGCCCGATTCGCCTCCCTCTACACATTTGATGCCAAGTCTAATTCACTACGGCTTTTACAGCATAATCACCCTTATAAAATATCACGTTCTATCCAACTGCTAACAGACGATACCCGTCCGATGGCCCTGGCGATTAAGCAAAAAAAGATGCTTCTCCTGAAAAATCTGGATGATATGCCCAATTCTCAGGTTAAACGTGATTATGCTCGGAACTACAACAGTAACAGCTGCATTATTGCCCCGCTACTGAGCGGCGATCGTGTTTTGGGGGTTTTAAACCTGGCAGACAAGGTCAATGCCCCATCATTCGAAGCAAAGAGCGACTTACCGCCCGTTGAACTGCTTTGCGAGATTATCGGCTCGGCGATGTCCAATATTGAATTATACGAGGAGATCCAACGAAAGGCCCGGACCGACAGCCTAACCAATCTGCTCAACCACAAGGCCTTTTACGACATGCTGGACAAGGAAATTAAGCGTGCCAACCGTTATAATAACAGTTTATCGCTGATCATGCTTGACCTGGACAAGCTCAAGACGATCAATGACACTTATGGGCATCGTGCGGGTGATTCCGTTTTAATGCATGTGACCAAGAACATCTCTCATTGTATCCGCCGTATTGATGTGGCGGCTCGATATGGCGGGGATGAATTTGCGATCATTCTGCCCAATACCAGCCTTTCTGACGCGATAAACGTCGCTGAGCGACTCGTGCAACTGGTGGCCAACGACCCGGTTATCCTGGACGACCGGGTTATCAATGTCACGGTCAGTGTTGGCCTGGGGCAATATCAGAAAAATAGCAGCATTGAGGAATTTATGAATGACACCGATGCGGCGATGTTTGATGCGAAAACCGAGGGTAAAAATCGAGTAAAAATCTCAAAATAAAAAAACGGTTTTAGCCTTAGCCCTATCAATTCATATAACTCCTTATCTCGTAGACATTAACATATTCTTTAGGGCCACGGTCCAGAGACATCTTTCCTTTTTTACGGTTTTCAGCCTTGTTTTCCCTTGAAGTCTGACATAATGCAACTATGATTACGTGTTGTGTTTATCGAACAGATAGACAATACAATTATTATAACATGCTATTAGACAAGGACTTATTAAATGGCTGACCATTTTGCCGACCGCCTTTCCAAGGCAATACAGGACAAAGGCACCTGTGCAACCGTGGGGCTCGACCCGGTTTATTCGAAACTACCCAAACAGATTATCGAGCGAAAAGATCTGAACGATGAAATGGATCTGCCCGCGGCGATGGATGCCGTTTTTGAGTTTTGCACCCGCGTGATGCGGGTCGTCTCTCCACTAGTCCCTGCGATCAAGATGAATAGTGCTTTTTTTGAGAAATACTACTGGGAAGGTGTTGAAAACTACTATTCTCTGATTCAGGAAGCCGATGCGTTAGGGCTGGAGGTTATTGGTGATGTTAAACGTGGTGATATCGGAACAACTGCGGCGGCCTATGCGGAATCTCACGTTAAGAACTGTGAATTCATGGACATGGAAGACACCATAAGTCCAGATGCTATAACAATTAATGGATTTGCCGGGCTGGATGGCATCAAGCCGTTTAGTGAAGCGGCGCTTGAGCAGGGTAAGGGTATTTTTGTCTGGGTTCGTGCCAGTAACCCTTCGGCAGGTGTTCTTCAGGACTTTACCGATGCCCATGGTAAGCGGTATTTTGAACATCTGGCAGAGCAGGTGGCGACGCTGGCCTGTGAGCCGCAGTACATGGGACAGTCAGGCCTTAGCAACATTGGGATGGTTATTGGCGGGACGACCGCAGAACAGACTCAGCAGCTTCGGGAGCAGTATCCCCATATCATTTTCCTGGTGCCCGGCTATGGTGCCCAGGGGGCCGGGGCGGAAGATTGTGTTAAATTCTGCCGAACCGGTGGCGACGGAGCATTGGTAAGTGCTTCCCGTTCAATCATTTACGCGTTTAATGACCCAAAATACATTGAGCAGTTTGGCGATGATTGGGAGAAGTGCATTGGTCAGGCTACGCTGGATATGAAACAGCAGCTGGCGGATGCTTTAGCCGCGAAAGTATAGAGAGAAAAGGGCATGGGGTGCCGGGCCCCAACATTTGAGATTTTAAAGAGGCGCAGGGTTCTGCGTCTCTTTTTTTTTGGACTTTGCCACAAGCACCTCTATAATAGTCACTTATGGCAAATACATTTCAAGACAATCAGGTGTGTATCGAGAGTAGAGACTGCTTTGATGGCCGTAATGTTCTGGTGATGGGACTGGGGCGATTTGGCGGCGGGGTTGGAGTGAGTCGTTTTTTGTGTGGCTGCGGTGCCCGGGTGACGGTGACGGATATGGCCAAGGCGGAGGATTTGCGTGATTCTGTCGTGGCGTTGGATGGGTTGGACATTGAGTTTCATTTGGGGGGGCATCGGGAAGCGGATTTTAAGTCGGCGGACTTGATTATTGTAAACCCAGCTGTTAAAAGGAGTTCCGAATGGTTGAAGGTTGCCCGCGACCATGGGGTTCCGCTGACTTCTGAGATGAATATTTTCTTTTCACTTTGTGCGGCTCCCATTGTGGGGGTCACCGGGAGCAATGGCAAGAGCACGACAACAGCGATGATCTATGAGATGATGAAGGCGGCGGGGAGTGAGAGCCGTCCGAAACGGCGGGCGTGGATGGGGGGAAATATCGGGCGGGAGAATCTGCTGGAACGCCTGGGGGAGATTGACGCTAACGACCTGGTAGTTATAGAGTTAAGCAGCTTTCAACTGGAGAGTCTGGCGGAGATTCAGAGGAGTCCGCACATTGCGGTGGTGACGAATATCGCTCCAAATCACCTGGACTGGCATGGGACAATGGAGGAGTATGTGTCGGCTAAGCAGAACATACTGCGGTATCAGGGGGTAGGGGACACTGCTGTTTTGAACAGGTTGAATGGCGGCTTGAAGGATTGGAATGAGGTTGGAGGGGGTGAGGTTTTGTGGTATCCGGATTCGGTAAGTGATTCTACTGCCGGGGGTTATGATTTACCTCTTCAGGTGCCGGGGCGGCACAACCAGGTGAATGCTTTGGCGGCGATGGCGGTTGGAAGTGTTCTTGGCATTGATGTAAGTATTGGCCGGGTGGCACTTTGTGACTTTAAGGGGCTGGAGCATCGATTGGAGTTTGTTCGTGAGGTTGATGGGGTGAGGTACTTCAACGATTCGATTGCCACGACGCCTGAAAGTGCGATTGCGGCGATACAAGCCTTTGATATGCCTAAAGTTATGATTTTGGGTGGTTATGATAAAGGGGTGTCATTTGGGGAGCTTGCTGAGGTGGTGGCTCGGGAAGTGGATGTGGCGATCTGTATCGGGCAGGTGGCGGATGTGCTGGTTGAGCTGATCGAGGAATCGAAACGTAAGATCAATAATGACAATATGTTATGTTTGAAAGCGGCGGATTTTGAAGCGGCGGTTCTGCTGGCGAGCGAGCATTCACGGCCGGGTGGTGTGGTGTTGATGTCGCCGGCGTGTGCCAGCTATGATATGTTTACGAACTTCCAAGAACGGGGTGAGCGGTTCCGGGCGATTGTTGGGACGTTAGGATGAGGCAGCCATGGAGTAGACTTTGGTAAGATGGGGGAGATGGTGTAGCGCAGTGGCGGGGAATTGGGGATTTTTTGGGGGATTTTTGATCGGTTTTTTTTGGTTTTGGTGGGAAATGAATCGGAATTTTTCACTTTTGATTGTTTTTTTTCGGCTTTTTGGGGTGGTATTTTGGCCGCTGCGATAAATTACTCAGGGGTTGAGTGATTGTTAACGCCGGGAAATTCGTGATTTTTGGGCGCAACTTTTTATTGGGGACGGGCAGTTGGGGGTAGTTATTTTTTTGGATTTTGCGTTGGGGTGGTGCGCTGGTTGGAATTGGGTGATTTTTTTAGAGAAGAAATATAAGAGGTTCACCACGGAGATCACAGAGGACACGGAGAAAAGATAGAGGATTTTTTAACGCAATGGCGCGGAGGCGCGAAGGGGCAAAGGGGAGGAATTTAGAGGGGATTTTTTAGCCACGAATTAAGACGATGGGCACGAATAAGAAATACAATTTTTACTATGAAGGGAAGGGGATATTAGGGGTGAAGGAATATCTTTTTAGCATTGGGATATTTTATTGGTTTTATGATTGGGTTGGTGGTAGGATGGGGTTGGCTGACGGGTTGGCCGTTGGTTTATTAAAAACGGATTTTGAACCGCGAATGGACGATGATTTGGATTACCAGCGTTCGCTGGACCTCATCTGGCAGAGCCAATCCGGAAAGATCATCTGAAATGCCTGTTCTGCCTAAAATACAAATACCTATACCATTAAATTAATAGATTCACCACGAAGAACATGAAGATCATGAAGGTAAGAAATTAAGATTAAGATTAGGATTTGAACCACGAATCCCGGCGCGCCGGGACTAATAGACGCTAATAATATAAGAGGAATAGTTTTTAGACAGGATTTATGGGATTAGGAATTTAGAATGAATATTTTCACCACAGAGAACGCGGAAGTTACGAAGGTGAAAAAGAGTTTTTTTTTGAAAGATGAAAATATAATATTGGATTAGGAGGTTAACCACGGAAGGCACGGAATCCTTCGGATTCACGGAAAAATATAATGTAGGATAAGAATTGGAACTACGGAGAACATGGAGGGTACGAAGGTAGATAATTAAGATTAAGAATTTTTAGACAGGATTAACAGGATTTACAGGATTAAGAG
>JAIPFO010000153.1 GCA_021736565.1 Phycisphaerae bacterium
CGGGATTGGGTCTATAAGCTGGCATGGCGGTTTGGACGGCGGGAGGATGTGGCGTCGGATGTTGTGCAGGAGGTCTTTTCCTATCTGCTCTGGAAGTTCCCAGGTTTTGTCCTGACCGCCCGAATGACAACGTTCCTCTACCCGGTCGTCAAACATCTAACCATCGCGATGATCAAGAAGAATCAGAAGATAGTTTTGGATGATGAGCTATTGGACGATGCAGTGGCACCGCCGGCGGTGGAAGGGGACGATCAGAGGCGGGCAGAGTTGGCGGTGGTATTGGGGCGGCTGACCGCCCGCCAGCGGGAGATCATTTTGATGCGGTATGTCGATGGGATGACCCTGGAGGAGATCGCCGAGGCGTTGGAGATGCCGATGGGGACGGTGAAATCGAGTCTGCACCGGGGTTTGAAGGCGTTGAAGGAGGATTCGGGGTGTCGGCGGTATTTTCTGGGGTGAAATTTGAATATCCAATAACCAATCGAATACGGCTTGCCTCTTTACTTGAATATTGGATATTTCGTGTTGGATATTGGGTGTTAAATTACAAATTGTGAATGGAAAATATTATAAATTTTAAAAATTATGAAACCTTTTGCGGTTTTATGGCCTTAACCTTGTGGAGACACTGATATGAATGATCATGAACAACAATTTGAAGATGAATCGCAACTTGAGTTTCGACAGGAGTTTACAGACGATTTGAGTGCTCTGTTCTCACCGTCTGGCCAGGTTCCTGGCGAGGTTGACCGGGCGATTCTGGATAGGGCCTCGGCGAAATTGTCCAGGCGGTCGCCGATGCGGGTTTTCTGGCGGGTTGCTGCCGGGGTTGCGGTTGCCGCGGTGGTGATGGTGGGGGTTATGGTGTGGCATGGGGGGCAGGGTGATGTGGTGGAAAAATCACCCGGGTCGAATGAATTGGCGTTTAAAGCCCGGAAAAATCTGGCACGAGAGGATGTCGATCAAAATGGCCATGTGGATATTCTGGACGCCTTTGCGCTGGCCCGGCGGGTCAAGCAGGCGGATATTATGGATGAAAAGTGGGATGTCAATGGCGATGGGGTTGTGGATGGGGCGGATGTGGATGTCGTGGCGATGGTGGCAGTAAAACTTTAGATACTTTTATAAGCAGGTGATCTGATGAAAAAGTTTAGTGTTATTTCAATGTTGACTCACGCGTCAAAAGTAGATTTTCAAATTGAAAATCAGTCTTTAAGATGCGGAAAACAGGCATCAAAAATATTTAAGACGCTGGCGTCAATGCTGGCGATGATGGTTGCGGTGGCCGCCTGGGCCGATACGCCCGAAAAGGGCGACCGGTATGAAACGCCCACAATACCGCCAATGCGGTTTGAAACGCTGGGAATTTACATCGATGCCGGCGATAAACCCCTGGCAGCCTATCAGTTTGAACTGACCACCAGCAGGGGCGATGTGAAGATCGTCGGTATAGAAGGGGGGCAGGGAGTATTCAGTAAACCGCCTTATTACGACCCCGCCGCGATGAAGCAGGACCGGGTGAAAGTCGGGGCCTTTAGCCTGGCGGATGAGTTGCCCACCGGCAAGGTGAAGGTGGCGGTGCTGCATGTGGTGGTCTCGGGCGACCTCGAGCCGGAGTATGCAGTAAAATTGACGACAGCGGCCAGTAAGGATGGCGAAAAAATTGAGGCGGAAGTTCGTTTGGGAATATAATATTTCCCTGGGATTAAAAAAAAGATAACGATTCACAATATTTTGGAGATATGGTTATGAGAAAGAAAGCGTTATTGAGTTTTGTAGTGTTTGGATT
This sequence comes from Phycisphaerae bacterium, assembly GCA_021736565.1. GTDB lineage: Bacteria > Planctomycetota > Phycisphaerae > Sedimentisphaerales > SM23-30 > JAIPFO01. The sequence goes on from JAIPFO010000153.1 coordinate 1,790, forward strand.
AGCCAGTTTGGGGATGGTTGTTTATTTTAGCGGCTGTATGAGTTCAGCAGGTCGTTATAGTTCATTACCGAGTGTGAATTATAGTTATCCAGGTCTGGCAGATGAGTCTGGAATCTCAGGTGAATTGTTTCAAATCGAAGAAGATGAGGTCTGGGTGATTGCCAAAGCACAAAAGGTTCAGGCGGGTCATAGCGAGAAAGATGAACCAGGTAGTGGCTCGATGATGGTGGTGGTGCCGGGCCAGGAAAAAGAAATCCCTCTGCCGTTGAAGCATACCGAGGTTTCCGGTAAGGTGGTGGGGTATATTGCCAGCGTGGAGGTGTCTCAGCAGTTTGAGAATCCTTATGATACCAAGATCGAGGCCTCCTATGTCTTTCCGCTGCCACAGAATTCGGCAGTGAATGAGTTTATTATGACGGTGGGCGACCGTAAGATTCGCGGGATTATTCGTGAGCGTGAGGAAGCCGAGAAGATTTATGCTGAGGCCAAACGGCAGGGCTATCGAGCGGCTTTGATGACCCAGGAACGGCCGAATATTTTTACCCAGAAAGTGGCCAATATCGAACCGGGCAAGGCGATTGACATCAACATTAAATATTTCAATACGCTAACCTATCGGGACGGCTGGTATGAGTTTGCCTTTCCGATGGTCGTTGGCCCGCGTTATAACCCGCCCGGCAGTACCGACGGCGTCGGCGCGGTGCCCCATGGCAAGGGCGGCAGTTCGGAGCAGAAAACCGAAGTGCAATATCTAAAGCCAGGCCAGCGCAGCGGTCACGATATCGGCCTGACGGTGGCTATTGACGCCGGTGTGGCGATTGAGGAAATGATTTGTAACAGCCATGTGATCAAAACGGAGAAAGTTCGGCCGGAGAAAGTGGTTGTCAAGCTGAGCAAGCGGGATTCAATTCCCAATAAGGATTTCGTCCTGCGTTATAAAGTGGCCGGTGATAAGATGAAAAGCGGGCTGGTGACCCATACCGATGAACGGGGTGGGTATTTTACGATGATGCTGTACCCGCCGGCCAGCCTGAACTCGCTCAAAAAGGCACCCATGGAGCTGATCTTTGTGCTGGATTGTTCCGGCAGTATGAACGGCAAGCCCATGGAGCTATCGAAAAAGGCGATGAAGCGCGCGTTGAGGAAACTGAGCCAGGGTGATACCTTCCAGGTGATCCGGTTTTCGAGTAAGGCCTCTAAGCTGGGCAGGAATCCGGTTCTGGCAACGGCTAAGAATATTCGGCGGGGATTGGCATTTGTCGATAAACTTCGCGGCGACGGCGGCACCCAGATGATCGAAGGGATCAAAGCGGCCCTGGATTTCAAGCATGACCCCAAACGGCTGCGGGTGGTCTCGTTCATGACCGATGGCTATATTGGCAACGAGTCACAGATACTGGCGGCGATCCATGAAAAACTTGGCGCGGCCAGGATATTCAGCTTTGGTGTCGGTTCTTCGCCCAACTATTACCTGCTCGACCGAATGGCTTGGATGGGTAATGGGGCAGTGGCCCGGATCGGGCTGGATGACAGTACCGCCGATGCCGTCGATGGCTTCTACGATGCGATCAGTCACCCGGCCTTAACCGATATCCAGATCGACTGGGGCGGCATGGAAGTCTCCGAAGTGTATCCGGGCAGGATGCGGGATTTGATTGTCGGCCGTCCTGTAATTTTAACGGGCCGATTTAAGGGCACACCCGGTGCGGTAAAGGTCAACGGCCGGGCCGGTCAGGTCGACCAGCGATATACCGTACCACTTAGCAGTGACAGCATCGGCGAGCACAAAGGCATCGCCTGCGTGTGGGCCCGAATGAAGATCGCCGATATGAATAACCAGCTCACCTACGATAAAACCGGCGAAATACCCGGGATGATCAAAGACGTAGCATTAGAATACGGCCTCATGTCCGCCTACACAGCATTCCTGGCAGTAGATTCCTCCCAAAAAACCGCCGGAGACCACGGCATATCGGTTGCAGTCCCGGTCCCCGTACCTGATGGCGTGCGGTATGATACAACGGTGCAGTAGGTTTTATAAAACTGAATATCCAAAAAATAAAATATGTATGTTTCATTTAAGCACGCTTTCGTACTTTTTATCTTTGAATCGGTGGAAGCGAATGATGATGTAAAAAGTCTCTGAATACATGATTTGAAAATTAATTTTTTTACGAGGATAATGGATATGATTATTAAAGCAAGTAAGTTCGTGTTTATTGTTGTTTTTGTTATGTTTTCCGGGCAGTTTGCCTTTGGAATGGCCACCGAGACGCACGGCAACAAGCCATTGAACGCGTTGAACTTTAAATCCTTTCCAGGTATTATGCCGGTGGTGAACCACCAGAGCCGGGTGTATCATACATGGTGTAATGGCAATGAATTTTGCTATTATCGCAGTGATACCGCCGGGTTAAATGACGCCCTCAAGAAGTTTGCCGCGATGGATGAAATGGCAGTGCGTGAGGTGGTGTTTCGGCCGGGTAAGGGGCAGGTTAAAGCGTTTGATGGGAAGACGGCTATCCATTACGACTGGTATTTTCATATCGTCGGTGGAATTGCCCGTGCGTCATCTAAAAGGGATAAGGGGGCATTGATCTGGAGTCGATCTCCGATGATGGTTGTGTATATCGGCGATGGGCAGATCGAGCTGGATAAGATTAAAATCCCAAAGGGCGTCACAGTCGTTCAACTGGCGGACCTGTCCAAACGCTATATCAAGGCGTTTGACAGTAAGGAGAAAAACGTACGGGGCTGGGGCTCGCATCGACTGGCGGACCTGGACTTGTACAATACCGATAACCTCACGGCCATCGCTAAGTTGCTGGATGATGAGGATAGCTGGGTTCGGCTCAATGTGGTCGGTGCGGTGGCCAGGTATGGCAAACTGGCCGAAGGGCTGCTGCCAAAGCTTAACGCCATGTTGCCTGGGAGCAATGAAAATCTCAAAAAAAAGATCCAGCAAGCAATCCAGCAGATTAAGGCCGCTAAAGATAATGCAAAAGCAGCGAAAAAACATAATGAAATATTAAAGAAAATCAGTAAGTTTTTCAAAAAACAGCCTCAAGATGCCCCAAACCGGGTAAATACGGAGGCGAAATGAAAAAAATGAAACCTTTTTTGTCGTTTTATCGTCAATAAGATATAGAGAGTTCCGTATTCTATTTGATGAATAATAATCGAAAAGAAAGGTTGAAATTATGAATTATGTCAGACAAAGTAATCGGGTTGCTCGTGGTATCTTTAATGCATTATTAATAATTGGGTTTCTTGCCATTCCAGCCCCTTCTTTCGGGAATAGAATTGGATACAGCAAGGAAACCAAAGAAGCCGAGGCTAAGAAGATTGCGATATTGGCTGAAGCGGGGGACGCTAAGGGATTAATCGCGATGCTTTCTGAGGGGGTTTTTCCAAGTAAAGTGCGTGCGGCGGAACATTTGGGAGAAATTGGAGATAAAACGGCCTTGCCGGCCCTGGGAAAATTGAATAAAGACCATGGCGGATGGCGGATGTTAATAAGAGACCATGAGTACAGCGGGGCTTTTCCTCTTGCGGTTTGTAAAATCCTTGTAAAAAATAAATCCGTTAAGGAGAAGGTTGAGGCTTTATTCGACCTGCTTGAAGGCCGTGGAGCGGCGATACCTGAGTCGGCAAAATACACAGAGTCAACTTCAAACGGCAAGACAACCAGAAGTGAAAATTATCTGCTCAAGCGTAATTGGGATGTTGGCAAACGCGTTGCAGCGGAACTGGATAAATATGTTACCCCTGAGATTGTCCAGCGGCTTCGCAAAAGCGTGAATAAAGGTGCGGCTGTTGCGGCAGTGTGGATGGAAATCCGGGATATGCCGGTTAAAGATGGAATCGCCTGGAGCATGACTATTGCCAGGGATGAAGGCGGCGCACAGGGCTATGGAGCAATTCATAGCCTTAAAAACTATGGTGAAAAAGCTATTACTGCACTTGACACACTTGCCGATGAAGGGCACAGAGAAGCGATTATGGTACTGGGATATCAGAGAGAAAATCAGGCCGCGTTCGATATTCTCTGCAAACATCTGTTAAATAACGATAATTCATATATCAGAATGCACGCGGTCAGCCAGGTTTCTTATGTTCAAGCAAAAGAGCTAAAACTTAAATCAATCCAGACGTTGATCAGGGCATTGTATGACCCGCTTGAAAGAATTCGAACTAGAGCTGCCGGTAACTTGAAGTCAAATGCGTATAAACATAATAAAGCCTGTTTTGATCCGGTCAAAGAATCTTTAATAGTTGCAGCGGCCAAACATCCTGACCAGAAAATTCGAGAAGAACTGACCATCGCCGTTGAACGACTGGGCTATCAAATTACCGATGATACCTCTGTAGAAATCCCCCAGATACGAACAGACCTGTCCGTTTCCGGCTGGACACCTAAAAATGCCAAACAAAGACTTGATGAAAAGACCAGACCTTTGGAAGAAAAGGTAGCAAAACTGCTCAAGCTCGGCCCGGCATCTGAGGCGGTTACGATTTACCAGAAACTTCTTACGCTAAACCCCGGGTATAAGGCGTATGAACAGGGGCTTGGCAAAGCCAGGGAGTATGTCAAGGCCGCAAAGGAATCGACGGAGCATTGGTATGAAGATGCGCCCTTTATTGGAGTAAAAGGGAGGTATTCATATTACCTGGCGAATGTGGATAAGGAGATGGGTGACCTCAAGGAAAAGTACGAGCTGGCCAGCTATTTGAGCTCGGAGCATTTCGCCAACTGGACGGGTATATTTAGCGATGATCCAAAAAAACGGGACCAGTACATCAAAGCATGCAAACTGTATGAGCATATCATCAACAATTACCCGAAAAACGAATACAAAGTGATCTCTTCTAAAGTTCACCTTGCCGGTACTGTCTATAACCTCGACCAGGATAGAAATGATAAGGATACGAAAGATTATATATTAGCAAGGCTGGCTGTTATTACCACTCCTGTCCAAGACATTACCGATAGTACGAATCCCAGGGGTAACAAGCCCCTTAAAGATGCAGGTGGAATGACTCAGGTGCAGAAAGATTTCGAGAAATATTTTAAATACGGCCTGAGAGAAAGAATTATCGAACTGAGCAAATCAGACCGGCTGGAGATGTCATTATACCTGCTGGGAGAAATAATGACCAAATGCCGCCAGACGGATCCCGAGATGGTCGCTATGGCCGAAAAAGCAATATCTGATATTCAATTGAAGATTCGCAAGAAGTATAATCATTAAATACCTGTATAGAAAGGGGATACATTGATATAACCCCAAGAAAACGCAATAAATTGGATGCCAGTAAAAAAAACTTCAAAACCTCGTAGTTGTACGGATTGAAATGTGCCCATGAGGAGAGTATAATAAGTGAGGTGAAAATGTAAGGCGATCGGAATCGGGCATTTTGGGCGTTTTTTTATGTTTTAACTACTTTTCAAAGGAGAACCGTAATGAAAATGCTATTAACCATTTCCCTGGTTGCACTGATGTTTACCGGTGTTGCCGGGGCGGGGTGTCCCAGTGCTGATTTAACGGGCGATTGCAAGGTGAATCTGGAAGACTTTGCCACTCTGGCTTCTGAATGGCTGACAACGTATAACGCTAATGACCTTACTGATATGGTTTCGCAGTGGTCGACTGTGGAAGTGTCCGGTCCTGCGGGAATGGTTTGGGTGGCTATCGACGATCCCGGCGTATCCGGCCACGAAGCCTTTAACGGCGAAATGAGCAAATACGAGACAACGAACGCTCAGTATTGTGAGTATCTAAACGCTGCAATGGCATTCGGTACCATTGTCATTGTTGATGATTATGTCCATGGTGCCGGCGGTCCTTATTCAGGAGAATTCTATTACTCCCTGGCCGGCCCAGGTTGGAATACTGAAGGAATCACCAATGGCGGAGCGGCACGAATCCACTGGGACGGAAGCTCTTTTTTCGTTGACAGCGGTTTTGAGAATCATCCTGTAAATTATGTAAGTTGGTATGGTGCAACGGCCTTCTGTAACTATTACGGGTATCGGCTTCCATCCGAGTGGGAGTGGCAAGCAGTAGCGGATTATAAAGGCAGCTATGTGTATGGCTGTGGTCTGAACATAAACAGTACTGTTGCCAACTATGAAAATACACCGCATCCGGATGGTACAACTATCGTGGGTGCATTCGGCACATACGGTTATGGGATGTGCGATATGACCGGCAATGTGTGGGAGTGGACCAGCAGCCTCTATGCGACAGGCTATGTCCTTCGTGTTTTCCGCGGTGGCAGTTGGCACAATCACTACGACCTCAGCACAGTTGACTTCAGGTACTATCACGCCCCGCATAGCATGTACGACCTCATAGGGTTTCGTGTATGCCGTTAAGGTGTTCCTTCGCTTCGATGCCGTAAATATTCTCAATGTCGTGGGCGTTTGCTCGCGACCTTTTTTATTGCGACAGCCGCAAAGGATGCGTCCGCTTTAGTTTGTCGCCAGCTTGGGTAATAACGCCAGTGTAAACTGCCAGATACGATCCACCGATTGAATATTAACGCACTCCTGTGGGCTGTGGGCGTTCAGGATCGTTGGTCCCATGGAGATCATGTCCATGCCGGGGTATTTTTTACCCAGGAC